>JBOHYV010000007.1:0-19448 GCA_050738135.1 Rhodanobacteraceae bacterium
AGCACTTGTACGTCAGTCACTCGGACCGGGTGATCGTGCTGGACGCGAAGGACGGCAAGCGGGTCGGCGAGATCGACGGCCTGTCGGGCGTGCACGGCATCGCGATCGCGGATGACCTGCATCGCGGTTTCATCAGCAACGGACGCGCGGATACCGTGACGGTGTTCGATCTGGCCACACTGAAGGTCGAACAGACCGTTGCGGTCGGCGCGAAGGATCCCGACGGCATCGTGTACGACCCGTATTCGCAACGCGTGTTCACCTTCAACGGCGACAGCAACAACGCCAGCGTGATCGACGCGAAAAGCGGCAAGCTGCTGGGCCACGTCGCGCTGCCCGGGCGGCCGGAGTTCCCGGTAAGTGACGGGCAAGGACATGTCTTCGACAACATCGAGAGCCGCAATGAATTGGTCGAGATCGACCCGCGCGCGATGAAAGTGACGGCGGTCTGGCCGTTGCGTGACTGCAAGCATCCCTCCGGTCTCGCGATCGACGTGGCGCATCACCGGCTGTTTTCGGTGTGCCAGAACAAGGTGATGGCGGTGACCGATTCCCGCGACGGCAAGGCGATCGCGAGCGTGCCGATCGGCGAGGGCCCGGATGCCGCGCGCTACGACGCCAGGCGCGGGCTGGCGTTCAGTTCCAACGGTCGCAGCGGCACCCTCACCGTGGTGCGCGAAGAGGCGCCCGACCGCTATCGGGTGCTGGCAAACGTGCCGACGCAGAAGAGCGCGCGCACGATGGCACTGGACGAGGCCAGTGGCCGGATATTCCTGTCCGCGGCTGAACGCGGTCCGCGCCCGAAGCCGACCGCGGCGCATCCGCACCCGCGTCCGAGCGTGAAGCCGGGCAGCTTCACGATCCTCGTGGCCGGTCACGCGACCGATTGACCGGTTCTCCGTCGCCGCCCAGAATGCCGACCGTGCGCCCGGCTGTTCGAGCAGTCGGGTCGAATGACTCATTCGCGACGCGAGGTCCGGCTCATGAAGACGCCACGTTTCGGGAGCATCGTTGCTGCCGCGCTGCTCGTTCCCGCGGCGGCCGTGCCGGTGTGGGCGTCCGGCGGCACCGGCCGGCTCATGGACATCACCACGCACGTGGTCATGCAGATGGCGGGCATGGCGGGGGCGCCCACGATGCCGCCGCGCACGCTGCACAAGAAGGTTTGTGTGCCGCCGGAGGGTTTCGACCCGCGGCCCATCGTCGAGGCGGAAACCAAAGGCAAGTGCAGCATCACGAACTACAGCAGCCACGGCGGCGACGTCAGCTTCGACATGGTATGCAGCACGCCGGCGGGAAACATGACCGGTCATTCAACGTTTCATTCGGGCAGCGCCGACGTCACCGGCAACACGCATGCAAAAATGAGTGCCGGCGGGTTCACGATGACGATGGACTCCACGTACTCCGGCAAGCAGGTTGGCACGTGCAATTACACGCCGCCCGGGAAAACCTCCACATGACCCGCCGCGCCGGGGGTGGGAGCGCGCAACCTCCCTGTGGCCGCCGTGCGGACCGCCGCAGCCTGCCAAGGATTTGAATTTGATCCGGGGGCGTTCAAATCGGCAGTCCCTGCTGATTAGTCGCGACGATTGTTCAGGGCATTCAAAGAACCCGAATGCTCAACGACGTGGCGGCGGTTCGGCACGTTTGATCACTTCAAACGACGTCTCGCGCCCGCCGTAACGCGGCAGGAAATCTTCCGGCGCACCCCACGCGTGCATCGTGATCACTTCCCACGTGGCCCGGACGCGGTCGCCGCCACGTTGCGCTTGATACGCATCCAGCATGGCCTTGAAGCGGGTCTTGCCGGTCAGTCCGCGCGCGCGTTCGCGGTCGGCATTGGTGGCGCCGAGGCCCTTCAGGTCGATGAGCAGCGTGCGGACGTCCGGGTAGTGCATCACGATATGGTCGGCGGCGAGCACCGGATCCTTGAGCCCGGCCGCGAGCGCGGCGTCGCCGATATCGTGCATGTCGAGGAACCGTCCCACGTGCGCCTGGACCGGGTCCGCCGCGGCCCAGGCCGCGCGCAGTTCCGACAGGGTGTCCGGCCCCAGGGTGGATGCCACCATGAAGCCTCCCGGCCTCAATACACGCGCGCATTCGGCGAGCAGCGGGCGCGGCGTGTCGCACCATTGCATGCACAGGCTGGAATACACCACGTCCATGCTGTGGTCCGGGAACGGCAGTGCCATCGCGTCCGCGCACACCCGGGCGAACGGTTTCCGCCAGCCGGCGTGCTTGCGCGCCTGATGCAGCATGGGCAGCGACACGTCCAGCGCGATCACCTCCGCATCACGCCAGCGCTTTTTCAGTTGCGCGGTGCCGCGTGCGGTGCCGCAACCGATATCCAGTACGCGCGCGGGCTTGCCTTCGTAGTAATCGAGATTGTCGATGAGCCGTGACTCGACCTCGCGTTGCAGCGAGTCGTGCTGCTCGTACGTCGCAGCGGAGCGCGCGAACGCGTGGCGGACCTGGCGCAGATCCAGCCGCTTGTCGTTCATGCCGGAATCGCCCCCAGCGGCGCCAGCGCCGCAACGACCGCGCGGGTATGCCCGATGAACGGCGCGTGGCCGCCACCCGCGATGCAGGTGAATGCTCCGCCGCATTGCGCGGCGCTCCATTGCATCGCCTGCCACGGTACCAGGCGGTCGCGGCGGCCGGCGATCCATGCGTTCGGCACGGTGAGTTCGGGCAGGCGCGCGCGCAGGTCGGTGTGTTCCAGCACTGCCAGGCCTTCGGTCAACGCACGCATCTGCGGGCGAAACGCATCGAAGGTATCGGCGCGCAGCTTGCGCAGGTCGGCCTGCGCGCAATCACTGCCGAGTGCCTCCAGTGCAAGGAAACGTTCCAGGGTGCCGTCGTAATCGGTTGCCAGGTCGTGTCCGAAGTCTTGCAGGATTTCAGGTGACACCGCATACGGCCAGTCCTCACCGCGCACGAAGCGGGGCGATGCGCACAGCATCGCCAGTCCCTGTACTTGGTCCGAAAGATCGAGCGCGGCTTGCAGTGCATACAAACCACCCAGCGACCAGCCCAGCCAGACTGCGGGGGGCACCTGCGCGGCGATCGCTTGCGCGCACGCAGCCGGTTGCAACGGCACGTCGCAATCGCGCGAACGTCCGTGTCCCGGCAGGTCGACGGCGTGAACGGTGCAACGGTCGCGCAACGCTTCGACGAGCGGCGCGAACACGCCGCCGTGCATCGCCCAGCCGTGCAACAGCACGATGTGCGTGTCGCCGTGGCCTTCGGTGTGGATGAAAAGATCGGGCATGGGTTGACGGGATTCGGGACTCGGAATTCGGGATTCGGGACTCGGGATTCGGGATTCGGGATTCGGGATTCGGGATTCGGGATTCGGGAAAGCGTAACAACCTCGTCGTCATTCCGGGGCCATCCGCGGCTTCATCGCGGATGGAACCCGGAATCCAGGCCTTGTTTGATGGTGCATCAGAGCTGGATTCCGGATTCCACCCGAAAACAGCGCGGGTGGCTCCGGAATGACGAGCCAATGGATCACCGGATTTTGGTTTGGCGTGGTCAGCCCTTCCCTTCAAGGGGGAGGGTTGGGTGAGGATGGGGTTGCAACACACGCAAGCGCGTCGAGCAGTCGATCAACATCTGCTTCTTCATGCGCGGCCGAAAGCGTGATGCGCAATCGCGCCTTGCCGGCCGGCACCGTGGGTGGGCGGATCGCGGTGACGAGCAGCCCGCCTGCTTCCAATGCACGCGATACGGCCACGGTGCGGGCTGCGTCACCCAGCACGATCGGCTGGATCGCGCTCGGTGATGCCATCAGCGGCAAATCGAGTTGCGCGGCGCCGGCGCGAAAACGCGCGATCAGTGTACGCAATTTTTCGCGCCGCCAGTCTTCGGTGCGTGCGATGCACACCGCTGCGCACGCCGCTGCCGCAAGCGCAGGCGGCAATGCTGTGGTGTACACGAAGGTGCGCGCGAATTGGGTGAGGCCTTCGATCAGCGCGTGGCTGCCGGCCACGAACGCGCCCATGCAGCCCAGCGCCTTGCCGAGCGTCGCCATCAACACCGGCACGTTGTCTTGCTGCAAATCCGCCCCGCTCACGCTGCCCGCACCTTGCGCGCCCAGCACGCCCAGACCGTGCGCGTCGTCGACCATCAAGGCTGCGTCCTCGCGTGCGCACAGCTCCGCAAGTTCGCGCAAGGGCGCCACGTCGCCATCCATGCTGAACACGCCGTCGCTGGCGAGCAGCGTCGGCTTGCCGGCGACGCTCGCGAGTTGGCGTGCGGCACCCGCGGCATCATTGTGCGGATAGCGTTTCAGCGCGGCGCCCGCGAGTCGCGCAGCGTCCAGCAGGCTGGCGTGATTCAACTTGTCCTGCACGCAAACACCGCCGCGTTCCAGCAGCGCCTGCATCACGCCGAGATTGGCCAGCCAGCCGGAAGAAAATAGCAGCGCAGCATCGCGCCCGGTCCATTCGCACAGCGCATCCTCAAGCTCTGCATGTTCGCGACGATGGCCGCAGACCAGATGCGCGGCGGTGCTGCCGACTCCAAGGTCGCTCGTGGCGTCCTGTAGTGCCTTGACGATGCGGGGGTCTTGCGCCAGCCCGAGATAGTCGTTGCTGCAAAAATCGAGCAGCTCCCGGCCGCCGATGACGACCCGTACGCCACGCACCGCATCTAGTGTACGCACGCGTCGCAGCAGACCCGCGCGTTCGCGTTCGGCGACGCGCGCGGCCAGCGCTTGCAGCAAATCCGGACGCCGAATCGTCCCGTTATTGCCGAGGGATCGCGCTGTGGCTCTCTCTCCCCTGACGGCTGCATCGTCGGGGGAGAGGGCTGGGGTGAGGGGGCGTGGAGGCAAGGTGGCGATCAGCTCAAGGGAATCGGACGCGTGTTGCTGGGGCGATACTGTGGCGTGTAACGCTGGGGTGAGGGTACGATGGAGCGAGATGCATTCAACGGCAACGCGAAGTGCGGTTCTGCGCTGTGCCGAACCCTCATCCGGCGCTGCGCGAAAAAGAAAAGGCGGCGATTCACGTCCCTTCTCCCGAAGGGAGAACAGCTCAGGCTGCGTTCGTCTGCAGTTCCAGAATATCGGCGTGCGCGGTACCGCCCTCGTGCGCTTCAACGTCCACGTGCATCGGATGCAGATCGAGACGCCGGAACAGCGCGTGATCGTGCTCCACATCCGGGTTGCCGGTGGTCAGCAGCTTTTCGCCCATGAAGATCGAACCGGCCCCTGCGAAGAAGCACAGCGCCTGCATCTCGTCGCTCATCTGCTGGCGGCCGGCCGAGAGCCGCACGATGGATTTCGGCATCACGACGCGCGCGACGGCGATCGTGCGCACGAATTCGAACGGGTCGATCTTCCCGGCGTTCGCGAGCGGCGTTCCGGGCACCGGCACCAGCTGGTTGATCGGCACCGACTGCGGATGCTCGGGCAGGTTCGCCAGCGCCTGCAACAATCCCGCGCGCTGCGCGCGCGTCTCGCCCATGCCGACGATGCCGCCGCAGCAGGTCTTGAGGCCCGCGGCGCGGATGTCTTCCAGGGTGTCGAGGCGATCCTCGAACTCGCGGGTGTGGATGATCTCGCCGTAGTAATCGGGCGCGGTGTCGATGTTGTGGTTGTAGTAGTCGAGCCCGGCGTCCTTGAGTTGTTGCGCGTGGCCTTCGCCGAGCAAGCCGAGCGTGGCGCAGGTTTCCATGCCGAGCGCCTTCACTTCGCGGATCATCGCGGCGACCTTCGGTATGTCGCGATCCCTGGGTCCGCGCCACGCCGCGCCCATGCAGAAGCGCGAAGCGCCCGCCGCCTTGGCCGCGCGCGCGCGTTTCAGCACGTCTTCCACGTTCATCAGTTTTTGCGCTTCCACGCCGGTGTGGTAGCGCTGCGCCTGCGGGCAATAGGCGCAATCCTCGGGGCAGCCGCCGGTCTTGATCGACAGCAGCGTGGAGACCTGCACCGCGTTCGGGTCGTGGTGGTTCGTGTGCACGGCATGCGCGCGCGCAAGCAATTCCATGAACGGCAGGTCGAACAGGCTCTCGATTTCGGCCAATGACCAGTCCTGACGCACCGGCTCATCCACGTGCATTCCGTCCATCGCAGCGACTCCGCTTTATAGTTCAGTTGTCTGTACGTGTTTCGGAGCAGCCGAGGTACGGTCTGTCGAACATCCGGCATGATCAGGACCTGGAGAAACTCCGGCTTTGCGCGTCATTCCGGGGCCGCCGCAGTTCCATCGCGGCGGAACCCGGAATCCAGTGCCTTTGATATCAACGCATGGCAACGAAGACGCTGGATTCCCGCTCCGCGGGAATGACGACAAAAGGAGATGATTCGGACATTCCCTAGTGTCGAAGGTGATTCGGATGCCTGTCAACTTGAAAGCCTCTTCGTGGGTTGACGGCGCGCTGGACACGCTGCTGCCCTCGCACTGCCTGCTCTGCGGGGCGCACGCCCAAGGCGCGTTGAGCCTGTGCCCCGCGTGCGAAGCGGAGATGCCGCGCAATGAGGTTTGCTGCGGGCGTTGCGCTCTGCCACTCGACGCGCCGGCACCGCTGTGTGGCCGTTGCAGCAAACGGCCGCCGCCGTGGGATGCTGCATGGGCGCCGTTCCGCTACGAGTGGCCGTTGGCGCCTCTGGAATCGCGCTTCAAGTTCGGCGGAGACCTGGCGGCTGGACGCACGCTGGCGTTGTTGTGGCTCGCGTCAAGGACACCTGCCGACCTGCCGCAGGCAGTCGTTCCGGTACCGCTGCATCGCTCGCGTCTGCGCCGGCGCGGGTACAACCAGGCGCTGGAACTGGCGAAGCCACTCGCAAAACACTTGCGTATCCCGCTGCTGCGTGACGCCCTGCGGCGTACCCGGGCCACCGACGCGCAGACCGAGCTGACGGCGGTGCAGCGCCGCCGCAATGTACGCGGCGCATTCGCGTTGCGCAGGGGCCGGACCCTGCCCGGATACATCGCGGTGCTGGACGATGTATTCACGACGGGTTCAACCCTTGGCGAATGTGTGCGCGTGTTGAAGCGGGCCGGTGTCACGCGGGTGGACGTGTGGGCGCTGGCACGCGCGCCGATGCGCTGACCAATAGCATTGCTCGCGGGCGCGTCGTGGCGACAACCTGTCTCTTTTCGTCCGCTTCCTGCGCCCGTCATCCCGGAGCCGTTCGTGGTCCATGCGAACGGAAGCCCGTGTCCATATTCAAAAGGCGGTGGCCTCGGCAACGTCGTATTGCCTCGGCTTCCCTTGCCGCTTGCCGATCGCGCGCCGGCGCGAACTTCGGCATCCCTGCCGTCGGACACGCGCGCCTTTCCCGCGCGCTCGCCTGCACGGCTGCGGCACCGCCAACGGCGCATTTTGCCGCTCTGGCATCGGCCATCCATGGCCTGCGCCGTTCCGGGTTGCGGAATCGCAGGTCAGGATGACCGGCAACGAAGCAGAGCTTTTTCTCCGCGCCGTTGCATGACGCCGCGGCGCGCAGCCGAACGGCAGAGCAAGCGCCGCATGTCCGAGCACAGGGATGTGTGAGTTCGGCGCGGCTGCCGTTCGGCGAGCACCAAGGGCAGTTGAGCCGACACGATGTCGGCGAAAACCGTCATGCCCGGCGCAGTGGTCTTTGGTGACTTTCTGCCGAAACAGAAAGTCACTCGCGCGCCGCTGCGGCGAGCGAAACCAAATACGAGCGCCTCCCGCTCGCGCAGCGAGCGAAACCGCTTTTTGGTGGGCGGCGCGGGAAAAGACATGGATGTCATGGCTGAGCGGACACATGCGAGTGCTAGCGAAGCGCCAGCGCGATCACCATTCCCAGCCAGATCACCCCTCCGACCCAGTTGTTGTTGCGGAACGCGGCAAGGCAGGCATCACGCTGGCGCCAGCGCATGTTCCACAGTTGCCATGCGAACAGCAGCAGCGCCACGGCGAGGCCGACGTCGAACGACCAGTGCATCTGTGCCCGTTGGCCTGCCAGCAGCAGCGTGAACAGCATCGTGGCCATCAGGATTCCGATGATCGGCAGGTCGGCCTCACCGAACAGGATCGCGGTGGACTTGGCGCCGGCGCGGATGTCGTCATCGCGATCGACCATGGCATATTCGGTGTCGTAGATGGTCGAGAACAGGACGTTGGCGAGGAACAACAGCCAGGCGACCGGCGGCAAGCCGTTGGTGATCGCAGCGAACGCCATCGGAATGCCCCATCCGAAGGCCGCGCCCAGCACCACCTGTGGCAAATGCGTGTAGCGCTTCGAAAACGGATACAGCGCAGCCAGGGCGGCGCCGACGAACGACAGGTAGATCGTCAGGCGATTGGTGAACGCGAGCACCAGTACGAAACCGAGCAGCGAAAGTCCGACAAAGCACGCCACCGCTTCCCACGGTTTCACGCGGCCGGCCGCCAACGGTCGTCCCGCGGTGCGCGCGACCTGCGGGTCGAGCTTGCGGTCGGCGAAGTCGTTCATTGCGCAGCCTGCTGCGCGCATCACGAACACGCCCACGGTGAAAACGATCAGGTATTTCCAACTCGGCAGTCCATCGGAGGCCATCCACAACGCCCACCAGGTCGGCCACAGCAACAACAGCGCGCCGATCGGACGGTCCATCCGCACCAGCACCAGCAGGTCGCGCGCCTTGTCGCGCCAGTCCATGGGCAGCGCGCGCAGCAGGAATTCGATCGTGCGGGTCGAACGCGGTGAGGCATCGGCCGGACGCGAAGTATCCGGTGGCGCTGGCGGCAATTCATCCGCGCGCAAATCGAACAGCGGCAGCTCCCGTTGCGTGATCGGGGGCGAAGGTGCGCGTTTGTGCTTCGGCGGGCTGCGTTTGCCGGGCATGCTTCAGCGGATTCCTACGGGTTTGCGGGTGCCAAGGATGCTGGCCACGACCCACTTTTCCAGCTTCGCCGGTGTCAAATCGGTATCCGAACCGACGCGTGTCGCGTGCACCTTGCCGTCAGCGCCGACCACCACCATGGTTGGATAAACCTTGATTCCGAGCTTGTGGTCGAATGACATCGCGCCGTAGGCGACTGGCCAGTTGAAATGGCGTTTGCTCACGAAACCTGCCGCGGTTTTGGCGTTGTCGAAGGTGAGCGCGACCACCTGTCGCTGCGGGTAACGCTTGTGGAACGCATTCAGGATCGGCAATTCGGCAATGCAACCGACGCAGTCGGCAAAGAAGAAGTCCACTACGTAAAGTTTGCCTTTCAGCGTCGCTGAGCTGATGCGTCCTCCGCCGACCTTCGGCAGGTCAAATGCGGCAAAGCGCGTACCCGGTTTCGGGGCAGGGGCCATGCGCGTGGCTGTGGTCAAGGCTCTGGCCCAGATGGAGGTGGGTTCGGCGCCTGGCTTGTTCGTGCCGATCGGCAACAGTGTCAGGATCGCGGTGCCGTTTTGCTTGTCCAGCCGGGTGGTGTAACGCTGTTGCTTCGATGCTCCCGCCGCGAATGTTTTCTGGTCGGTGGTCTTGCCGTGTTCGTCGTGGAACACGACCTTGTAATGAACGCCATGGATCAACAGAGACGTGGAAGATGAAGATGATTGCGTCACGTCCACCCACGACTGCGATCCGGGCGCGTTAACGCCGGGTGGCAGAAGCGTCAGGATGACTCGATCCGCCTGCATGCCATTCTTCGCGGTGAAACGCTGTCCGCCCTTGACTGCCGCGGTGAACTGATCGGAGCTGATCGGTTTGCCGTGCTGATTGCGGAACTCGATCCTGCTCGAAGCAGTGTGGGACGTGGTAGTGCCGGCAGGCGGAGCGGGGTTCGCCGAAGTCGGTGGGCTTGCCGCATTCACGCCCAGCGAGGCGACCAGCACGCATAGTGCGGCGGTGGCGACGGATTGGCTGCGCATGGTTTTCATCCCATTCCGATGCGATACGGGGATTATCCCGCAGTCCGCTGTTGCGCGCCGAATCACGCCGTCCTTCCTGGCGACGGTGGCTTCCTCGCCGGAAGAGATGAGATCGCAAGTGCGGTTCGCTTTGTACGGGGCCTCCCGGCTGATAGCCTCACCGGACTGATTGTCCCAAATCGAGGCCGTTCATGAGCAATCACGCGGGAGGGGGGTCCTTCGAGTCGGCCGACCACGGGCTCAAGCGCGATGTTTCGTTTACGCAGCTGCTGCTGCTTGGCGTCAGCGCGCAGATCGGATCGGGCTGGCTGTTCGGTGTGCTGGCCGCGGCCGGCATGGCCGGTCCGGCCGCGATCCTGTCCTGGCTGATCGCGTCCGTGCTGATCTTCCTGATCGCCCTGACTTACCTGGAGCTCGGCTCGATGCTGCCGCGCTCGGGGGGCATCGTGCGCTATACCTACCTCACCCACGGCGCGTTCACGGGCTGGATCATCGGCTGGGCTTACTGGTTGTCGGTGGTGGCGATTCCGCCGATCGAGGCGGTGGCCGCGCTGACCTACATCGGCGGCAAGTGGCCGCAATTGGGTTTCCTGACCACGGTCGAAGGTGTCCACATGTTGAGCTGGCCGAACGGAATCCTCGCCGGCATCGGCCTGATGGTGCTGTTCTTCTGCCTGAATTACTTCGGCAGCAAGCTGCTGGCCGAGTCCAACCGCTGGGTCACGATCTGGAAAATTGCGCTGCCGACGCTCACGTTCATCTTCCTGTTCATGATCCTCGATCGGAAGAATTTCTTTTCGTTCGGCGGTTTCGTGCCCGAGGGCGTGCCCTCGATCTTTCACGCGATCCCGATGACCGGCATCATCTTTTCCCTGCTGGGCTTCCGGCAGGCGCTTGATTACGGCGGCGAATCGCGCAACCCGCAACGTGACGTGCCGTGGGCCACGTTCGGATCGATCCTGATCCCGACCATCATCTATACCTTCCTGCAGGTTGCTTTCATCGGCGCGCTCAAATGGGCGGACATGGGGCTTGCGCCCGGTGCGTGGGACAAGCTGGTGACGGGCGGCTGGGCGGATGGCCCGCTGTTCCACGCGCTGGAATCGGCCAACATCGCCTTCATGGGTGCATTCGGCATCCTGCTGCTGATCGACGCGGCGGTGTCGCCGCTGGCCACGGGCTGGGTGTATCTCGGTACCGGCTCGCGCACCGGATACGGCCTTGCGATCCATCGTTCCATTCCGGAGGTGTTTTCGACCAACAACCGTTTCGGGATCCCCTGGCTGCCGCTGATCGTGTCGGCCGTAGTCGGTTGTGTGTTCTTCGTGCCGGCGCCGAGCTGGTACAAGCTGGTCGGCTTCATCAGTTCGGCGGCGGTGCTCACCTACATCATGGGCGGCGTCGGCCTGCCGGTGCTCAGGCGCACGGCGCCTTCACTGCCGCGGCCGTTCCGGCTCCGCGCGGCGGCGTTCTGGTCGCCGATTTCATTCCTCGCGGCCGTACTCATCCTGTATTGGAGCGGTTTCGAAACGCTGACCAACGTATTCACCGCCACGTTCATCGGCCTGCCCATCTTCAGTGGCTATTTCGCATGGAAGAAAGGCTGGACCACGCCGGTTGCGAGCGGCGCCATCAGCATCGTGTTTTTCGGGCTGTGGCTGTATGTGGCCGTGGCCAGCGGTTGGGTATTGACCGACTCGCCGGGGCAGGGCCCGGGCGCCTGGCCGTTCGCGGCGTACTTCGCGTCGTTCTGCGTGCTGCTGGTCGCCTATTGCGCGGCACTGTGGGCGTTGAGCAACGGCGAGGGGCGCCGGCATGTCAATGCGACGTGGTGGCTGGTGTGGCTGTCGCTGGCGTCCATGTTCGTCGCCTATTTCGGCGTCTACGGACCGCTGGCCGCGCCGGTGCTGTTCTTTCCGTGGGGCATGGTTGCAGAGCTTGCGGTCGGCATCATTGCCTATTTCTGGGCCGAGCGGGTCGGCTTTGCCACCGAAGAAATCCAGGACATCGTCGAATCGCACGCGCGCCGGTCGGGGGAATTTGTCGAGTACGAACCGCCCGCGCTCGGGTCGATCGCGGGTGCCGCATCGGACTGACACGCCGGCGATCGCGTCGCGGCCCGGCACACGTGCATGCAGCGGTTGCCACTTGTGGCGCCGCGCACGGGACACCATCTCGCAGGGTACGGCGCGGCCTGAGCGGCAGCGCCGTTGCCGATGCCCGCAAGGAGGAGAGCGAAAACCATGATCGACCTGTATTACTGGCCCACCCCAAACGGCCACAAGATCACGATGTTTCTGGAAGAGGTCGGCCTGCCCTACACGATCAGGCCGGTGGATATCGGCAAGGGCGACCAGTTCAAACCCGGGTACCTGAAAATTTCGCCCAACAGCAAGATGCCGGCGATCGTCGATCATCATCCCGTGGGTGGCGGTGCCCCGCTCGACGTGTTCGAATCGGGTGCGATCCTGGTGTATCTGGCAGGCAAGACGGGCAAATTCGTGCCGGCGGATGCGCGTGGCAAGGTCGCGTGCCTGGAATGGCTGTTTTGGCAAGTGGGAGGGCTCGGCCCCATGACCGGCCAATACGGACATTTCCATTCGTATGCGCCGGAAAAAATCCCGTACGCGATGGCTCGCTACCGCGACGAAGCCGAACGCCTGCTGGACGTGCTGAATCGCCGCCTGCGGGGTCGCCCGTTCATCACCGGCGATGCCTACACCATCGCCGACATGGCGTGCTACCCGTGGATCGACCCGTATTCGAAAGCGCCGCTGGACCTGCAACCCTTCGCCGAGCTGCGTCGTTGGCGCGATGCGGTCGCCGTGCGGCCCGCCACGCAGCGCGCCTACGCACGCGGTCCGGAGGTGAATCCACGATCGGGCCAGCCGATGGGCGATGCAGAAAAGAAAATCCTGTTCGGCCAGCGTGCGCGCAAGGACTGATTCGCTGTAGCCGTACCGTTCGGCCTGTGCATGATTCCTGCGCGTTGTCCCGGCGCCGGGCGCCGGGTGCCGCACCCGGAACGGCAGCGACGCGCCTTGGGCGCGGTGGGACCGGGCTTTCCGCACGGCGCGCGGCTTGTGCCGCGCCGATTTCAGGGTTCCTGTGCCATCCGGCCTATGCATCGTGCGTGGCGAGGTGATAGCTTCGCGGGGTTGAGAACCCTCCGGAGACCCCAATGCCCTCATCGAAGCTGCGTTCCCGTCATCCTCGCCTGCTGCGCCTCGCCACCGCGCTGTCGGTAGCACTGCTGGCCGCATCGGCCGCCGGAACGGCGCTTGCGGATGCTGCCGACGCGCACATTCCACCGCCGCAGGACACACCGTATCCCGGCACCATCAAGATCGACGTCGACGCCACCAATACGGCGCAGGGCATCTTCGTGGTGCACGAGACCATTCCGGTGCAGGCGGGCGAGCTGACGCTGCTGTATCCGAAGTGGATTCCCGGCAACCACGCCTTCAACCCGAATGCACTCGACAAGTTTGCCGGCCTGGTCATCACCGCCAATGGCAAGCGGATTCCGTGGCTGCGCGACAAGTACGACGTGTACGCATTCAAGGTCGAGGTGCCGCAGGGCGTGTCGAACATCGATGTGTCATTCCAGTGGCTGGCGGCACGCACGCACGATCAGGGGTCGAACCTCATGACCCAACTGATGCTGGATCTGAAGTGGGACCATATGACGCTGTATCCGGCAGGACACTATTCGCGCGACATCACCGTTGCGCCCAGCGTCAAGTTTCCCGCGGGCTGGCAGTTCGGCACTGCGCTGGAGACCGCCTCGCACTCCGGCAGCACCTACACCTTCAAGCCGACCACCTACAACACGCTGGTCGATTCGCCGATCTACGCGGGCAAGTATTTCAAGCGCCTTGATCTTGATCCCGGCGCCAAGACGCCGGTGCACATGGATCTGGTCGCCCAGGCCCCGGATGACCTGAAGGTCAAACCCGAGGAACTGAAGATGCTGCGGACGTTGGTGCAGCAGGAATACAAGTTGTTCGATTCGCACCACTACAACCATTACGACTTCCTGGTCTCGGTGTCGGATCGTTTCGCGGGGAATGGACTGGAACACCACCGCTCCAGCGAAGATGGCGTGGGCGCGGATTTCTTCACCAGCTGGAAACCATCGAAATCCGGGAAACCCGGCCGGCCGTTCCGCGGCGGCCTTTTTGCCCACGAATACACGCACTCATGGAACGGCAAGTTCCGGCGTCCGGCCGATTTGTGGACGCCGAACTTCAACGTGCCGATGGGCGATTCGCTGCTGTGGGTGTATGAGGGTGAAACCCAGTACTGGGGGCAGGTGCTGCCGGTGCGTTCCGGGATGGAGACGGCCGAACAATTCCGCGACGGCATTGCGGGGCTGGCTGGCCACTTCGAGCGCGGCCTCCCCGGTTTGGAGTGGCGCAATATCCAGGACACCACCAACGACGAAATGATCGCGCATCGCCGTTCGCGGCCTTACAGCAGTTGGCAGATGGGGGAACTGTATTACGCCGGCGGGGCGCTGATCTGGCTGGACGTCGATTGCAAGATCCGCGCGCTCACCCACGACAAGAAATCTCTGGACACCTTCGCGAAGGATTTCTACAGCGTTGACAACGGCAGCTTCGTCACCAAGACCTACACCTTCGACGATATCGTCGCGGCACTGAACAAGGTGGTGAAATACGACTGGGCCGGTTTCCTGCGGGCGCAGCTGGACGGGCACAAACCGCCGATCGGAGGCATCGAAGCTTCAGGCTGGAAGCTGGTCTTCACCAACACGCCGAGCAAGGCGGAAAAGATGATGATGCAGAGACGCCACCGCGCGGGGTTCGCGCTTTCGATCGGCCTGTCGGTCGGCGGAGATGGCGCGATTCGCGATGTCCTGTGGAACGGGCCGGCGTTCAAGGCTGGAGTGGGTTCCGGCGAAACGCTGGTCGCGGTCAATGGCAAGGCCTATTCCAGCGACGTGCTGAAAGCCGCCATCGAGGAAGCCCAGAAGAGCAAGGCACCGATCCAGTTGTTGCTGAAATCACAGGGTCAGTACAAGACCGTCCCGGTCCCCTACTACGACGGTCCCCAGTACGCACACCTGGTGCGGATCAAGGGCACGCCGGATTATCTCGATGAAATCGTTGCGGCACGCAAGTAAGCCTGCACATCAATCCGATTCGCGCCACGCCGGCGCCATGGTCCAAATCGTTGGAGACACAGCATGAAACGCACTGCTCTCGCTTCTGCCCTGTTTGTTGCCGCGCTCGGCGCGGCTCCGTTTGTCGTCGCGCACGCCGACACCGCCCGCGTGCTGCACACCGGCGACAACCAGCCGGCGCCGCAGGACATTGCCTATCCCTACGGCACGCTGAAAATCCACGTGGATGCCACCAACGTCGGGCAACGCATCTTCAACGTGCACGAAACCATTCCGGTCAAGCCCGGCTCGTCGATTTATCTGCTGTACCCGGCATGGATTCCGGGTAATCACTCGCCTACTGGCCCGGTCAAGGATGTTGCAGGCCTGATCATCAAGGGCAATGGCCAGGTCATCAACTGGAAGCGCGACAAGTACAACGTTTACGCCTTCCACGTGGACGTTCCGCAGGGGGTGAGCAATCTGGACGTGCAGTTCCAGTTCCTGTCGGCGCAGAACCGCGGCGACGGGTCGATCATCATGACCCCGGAAATGCTGGACTTGTCGTGGAACAAGGTGTCGCTGTATCCGGCCGGCTATTTTGCCGACCGCATCAAGACCATTCCCAGCGTGACGCTGCCCGATGGCTGGAAGTTCGGTTCCGCGCTCCGGGTGCAGAGCCAAAGCGGCAGCACCTACACCTTCAAGCCGATCGACTACATGAATCTGGTCGATTCGCCGATCTATGCCGGCAAGTATTTCAAGCGGCTCGACCTCACCAGCAAGCATTCACCGTCGGTGCACATGGATGTCGTTGCCGATGCGCCGAAGGATCTCAAGGTGTCCGACGACGCGCTCAAGGCCCTCAAGGGCATCGTGGTGCAGATGTACCGCTTGTACGGCACGTTCCACTTCAACCATTACGACTTCCTGTTCTCGCTGTCGCACCAGATGAGCGGCAAGGGTCTGGAACACCATCGTTCCAGCGAGGATGGCACCGGTCCGGACTTCTTCACCGAATGGAACCTGACCACGCCGCATGATTTGCTGACCCACGAGTTCAACCATTCCTGGGACGGCAAGTACCGGCGGCCATGGGATCTGTCCACGCCGAACTTCAACGTGCCGATGGGCGACAGTCTGTTGTGGGTATACGAAGGCCAGACCCAGTTCTGGGGCAACGTGATAGCCGTGCGCGCGGGACTTGAAGACAAGGCGACCGGCTTTGCCAAGCTGGCCGGTGTCGCCGCCACCTACGACATGAACCGCCCTGGGTTGCGTACCTGGCGCAACGTCCAGGACACCACCAACGATCCGACCATCGCCCAGCGCACGCCGCTGCCGTGGCGCAATTATCAGGGCAGCGAGGATTACTACTCCGCGGGCCAACTGATCTGGCTTGCGGTGGATGGCAAGCTTCGCCAGCTCAGCCACGACAAGCGTTCGCTGGATGACTTCGCGCGCGCCTTCTTCGGTGTCGATCCGGGCGCGTGGAACATCAACACCTACAAGTTCCAGGACCTCGTCAACGCACTCAACAAAATCGAACCGTATGACTGGACAAGCTTCCTGCGCACGCGCCTGGACGGGCATGGCGATCTTGCCGACACCCTCAAGCCGGAAGGCTGGCAACTGGTCTACAAGGACAAGCCCTCCAAAGCCTACCAGGCCGTGCTGGCGAGCTTCCGCAAGCGCTACCCCCAGTTCGCCGGGGGCGCCGACTTCACGTATATGGTCGGCTTTTCGGCTTCGTCCAGCGGCGACCTGCGTGACGTGCGCTGGGGCGGCCCGGCTTTCAAGGCCGGTCTGGCACCGGGCATGTCGATCGAGGCGGTGAATGGCACCGAGTTCAGCCCCGACGCGATGAAGCAGGCGATCAAGGAGGCCAAGGGCAACAACAAACCGATCAAGCTGCTGGTCAAGGACTTCGACGAGTACAAGACCCTCGACGTCGATTACCACGAAGGCCTGAAATACCCACAGCTGGAGCGCATCAAGGGCACGCCGGATTATCTGTCGCAGTTGTACGCGCCGAAGAAGTAGGAAGACAGGGGCGGCCGCGCGTACTGACGGCGGCCCGTCCCAGGATCAGCATTCACGCGTCGCCGGCGCAAGACATGCGCTCGCTGCTTTTCACACCCCCTTCGGACGAAGGGGGTCGCGCAAAGCGCGGAGGATGGGGCCGGCCGATTGCGGCGTTGCGGGGGTAGTGAAATGTCCAGGTCGCATGCGTTGCACCCTCGTCCCTTGCGTCTCGCCGCCGCGCTTGCGGTCGCGCTGCTGGCCGCCTCGTTCGCGGGCACTGCGCTGGCCGATGCCGCCGACGCGCACATCCCGCCGCCGCAGGACACGCCATACCCCGGCACCATTCGGTTGCACGTGGACGCCAGCGACACCGCGCAGGGCATCTTTCGGGTGCACGAGACCATCCCCGTGCAGACGGGCGAACTGACCCTGCTGTACCCGAAGTGGATTCCCGGTTTCCATGCGCCCGATCCCGACAGTCTCGACAAGTTCGCGGGGCTCGTGATCACCGCGAACGGCAAGCCGCTGCCGTGGACACGGGACAAGTACGACGTGTATGCATTTCGGGTGGATGTGCCGCAGGGCGTGTCGCGCATCGATGTCGATTTCCAGTTCCTCTCCGCGCGCGACCGCGGGCAGGGCCCGGTCGTCATGACCGACAAGATGGTCGACCTGTCCTGGTACCAGGTTTCACTGTACCCGGCGGGCTACTACACGCGCGACATCACCTTTGCGTCCAGCATGAAATTGCCGGCGGGCTGGCAGTTCGGTACGGCTCTGGAACGTGCCGGTCAGAATCAGGCTGGTCGGAATCAGGCCTCGCAATCCGGCAACACCATCACCTTCAAACCGACCACGTACAACACACTGGTCGATTCGCCGGTGTTCGCAGGCGTCAATTTCAAGCGGCTCGACCTCGCGCCCGGCGCCAAGGTGCCGGTACACATGGACATCGTTGCGGATTCGCCACGGAATCTGGACGTCACCCCGAAGGAATTGACGAACCTGCGCAACCTGGTGGCGCAGGCGTACCGACTGTTCGGCTCGCACCATTACGGCCATTTCGATTTCCTGGTATCGCTGTCCGACTACATGAGTGACGGGCTGGAGCATCACCAGTCCAGTGAAAACGGCACCGGGCCCGATTACTTCACCGATTACAAGGACCATTGGCCCACCACGGGCGGCTTGATGGCGCACGAATTCACCCACTCGTGGGACGGCAAGTTCCGCCGCCCGGCCGACCTGTGGACGCCCAACTTCAACGTGCCGATGGGTGATTCGCTGCTGTGGATGTACGAAGGCGGCACCGATTACTGGGGCTTCGTGCTGGCCGCACGCTCGGGCCTGTGGACGCCCGGCCAGTTCCGGCAGGCGATCGCGATGGTCGCGGCCAACTATGACCGCAACCGCCCCGGGTTCGAGTGGCGCACGCTGGAGGACACCACCAACGACGAGGTGATCCAGCATCGCCGCCCGTTGCCGTACCGCAACTGGCAGATGAGCGAGGAGTACTACGCCGCGGGCCAGATGATGTGGCTGGCGGCCGACGCGAAGATCCGCGCACTGACGCATGACCGGAAATCGCTGGACAAGTTCGCCAGGAATTTCTTCGGCGTGGACAACGGCAGCTTCGTCACCAGGACCTACACTTTCGAAGACGTCGCGAATGCACTCAACGGTGTCGTGAAATACGACTGGACCGGGTTCCTGCATCGCTACATCGACCAGTTGAACCCGCCGCTGGCCAGCGGAATCGAAGCCACCGGCTGGAAGCTGGTCTACACCGACCAGCCGAACGCCTACGAGAAGCAGATCTCGAAGCGCCGCCACGCCGACATGGGGGCCGCGTTCGGCATTGGCCTGCAGGCGGGCGGGAAAGGCGCAATCAGGGACGTGCGCTGGAACGGCCCCGCGTTCAAGGCCGGGGTCGGTGCCGGCGAGACGATCGTTGCGGTCAATGGCCAAGCCTGGTCTTCGGACGTGCTGAAGGATGCGGTCAAGGCTGCCAAGGGCCACACTGCACCGATCCGGTTGCTGATCAGGTATCAGGACCAGTACCGGACCGTACCCGTCGATTACCATGGTGGCCTGCGGTATCCGCATCTGGAGCGGATCAAGGGTACGCCGGATTATCTGTCGCAGATCATCAAGGCGAGGTAGGAATCGGCGACGCACCGCGCGCGCCCTTTTTCCCGGCGGCGTGTGGCGTGGCAGGAAAAGCCATCCCCTCTATCCCCTTCCTTCGGAAGGGGGAGGCAAGAACAACGCACTGGCAGTCGTTTACCCCCTTCGGAACGAAGCGCGGAGCGCAGCGAACGCCCGCGCAGCGCGGGTCGCGCAGCGACGGGGGACGAACAGTCCCGGAAATTATCTCGTCAAACCGGAACGTGGGCCGGATGATGCGCCGCATCACGGAGCGCCATGCGCACCCGCTGTTCCTCGTCGCGCTGGAGTGCCCCCAGC
>JBOHYV010000008.1:0-18625 GCA_050738135.1 Rhodanobacteraceae bacterium
TTTCATTTCAATGTCTTCATGTAAGCCAACAGCGCCTGCAATTGCGGGCCGGTGAGATTTTCCGTGGGCATGTCCACGCCGGGCTTCAGCGCCTGCGCGTTGCTGATCCACGCCGCAAGGTTGCCGCGATTGTTCGTCAAAGTGCCCGCCGCGAGCGTGCGACGACTCATCACGTGCGTGAGATCGGGGCCCAGGTTGCCGAAGTTCCCGGGTGCACCTCGCACGCCGTGGCATATGGCGCAATGTGACTGGAATACCTGTTCGCCCAGCTGCGCCAGCCCCGCCACGGGCGCGGCAGCGGGTTCCAGCTGGTGCGTCCACCAGGTGTTGAACGCACTGGGCGGTTGCGCAATCACGTAAAAGGCCATGTGCGCGTGCTGCAGCCCGCAGAATTGCGTACATTGCCCGCGATACACGCCCGCTTTGCCAGCCTCGAGCCATGCATGATTGACTTGACCGGGAATGGCATCCGTCTTGCCGGCAAGCTGCGGGACCCAGAACGAATGGATCACGTCGGCGCTGGTCAAATGAATCTCCACCGGCACGCCGACCGGTACATGGATTTCGTTGGCGGTTTCGAAAGTGCGGTCGGGTTTTCCGCGTTCCGTGTATTTGACTTCCCACCACCATTGGTGGGCGGTGACATCGAGCGTGATCGACGGATGGCCGGGCGGCGCAGCCGCATGCGCCAGCACGAAGAATGTCCAGATCGCGGACAGCAGCAACAACAAGACCGTCACCGGCAAGCCATACAGCAGCAGCGGCAGGCCATTGCGCCCGCGTGAGATCACCGGCCGGCCCTCCGCGTCGTAGTCGCCTTCGCCGCGCTTCCACCAGATGCCGATCAGCACCGCGAACGCGATGAACAGCACGACAAACAGGGAAACTCCAATCAGGGCCCAGTCCAATTCCTTGATCGGCCCGGCCGGCCAGCCATGCGAAACCAGATAGGTCATGGGACCTGCGCAGGCGACACCGGGCACCAGCACGATGCCCCATCGCAGCAGCGCAACTGCCGTTTTCATCAAGGTGCCCCGCTGCTCGGCGGATAACCGAAGTTCCGGGTAATCGGCGCCTGTCGGCTCTTGTTCTCCAGCGACGCCGGCGTCTTCGGCGGTGGACCCGGCTTTTGCGACTCCGGAAGCGGCAGCGTCTTCACGTAGGTCACGAGGTACCAGATCAATTGCGGCGGCAGCGCGTTGCCCCACGCCGGCATGCCCTTCGGCCGACCATGGGAAATGTCGAGATAGACGTTCGCCGGTGCTTCGCCATACTTCCAGTGGCCAAAGGTGAGCGGCACGCCCTGACCGCCGCCGCCGCGTTGACCATGACAAACGGCGCAATTCAAGGATTCGTACAGCTTCTTGCCCTCAGCCCACGCGTGCTTGTCGCCGGCATACGGATTCTTGATCTGCGGCGGTCTCGCGCCGATGACGTCGTGGCTGTTGACCGGAACCTTCAACATCCGCGCCGCCGGCGACTCGGTCATCGGCTGAAAGCCGGACTTCTTCAATGCGGCGGCAACTTCCTGTGGCGTGACCTGCCGGATGCTGTCCTGCGCGTCCGCGCCCAACACCACGGTCATTGCCGTCGCCAGCGAGATTGCACAGACGCCGGCCACGGTGAGTTCAGTAAAGCGCCTCATGATGTCCTCCGATCGATCATTGCTCCGCTACCGAAGAATTGTTGCTTGCGTTTTCGAGCGGCAGCAACGGCACGTCGTAACCCGCGAGCAGCGCGCGGATAGTCTTGCGGTGACGGTCCAGGAATCGGTCCAGCTTTTCGCGCAACGCAACATCGTCCGCGCGCACGGCCATGGAAATCGAGAAGCGGGTCGGCAGCTTGAGATGAACCCGGGTCAAGGGAACGACAGCGAGCTTGACGGACTCGCGCCGCGCGAAATAGCCAGCCGGAGGACCCCACGCGATTGCGGCATCGACATCGCCGTCCGCCACGGCCTTGATCAGGTCGAGCGATGGGCTTACGGTGCTGGTGTTTCCACGCAGCGGATAGGGATGCGCGCTGTCCTGCAGGCCGTGCGCTGCCAGCATCGCGCCGCCCGGCAATCCGGTCCACTCGTCGCCAATCGTGCGGACACCGATCCTGAGCTTTTTCAATACCGGATCCTTGAGCGAATGGATTCGGTATGGCGACGATTGCCGGTAAACAAGAACGTAGGTCGAGCGGTAATACGGCCGCGTCGTCACCACGGCTGCTGTCTTGTCCAGCGTCGGCCAACCCATGACCACGTCGCACTGGCGTGCACGGAGTGCGCGCATCAACCCGGCACCACGGTGCCAGTCGAACTCGGCGCGTGCACCCAGCGCATCGGCGGCCATCACCGCGAGCTTGTCCTCGAAGCCTTGCCTGGCCTGATCGGAAAACGGCATGTCACCGGGATCGACGCAGACACGCAGCACTTTCGAAGATGCGGGGTGCGGTGCTTGCGAGTCACCACCTTGCGCGAAGACGATTGCCGGCGCAAGCAATGCGAGCAGCGACGCAAGCAGCACCATTCGCTTCGATCGCCAGACGGACAATGGCTGTCGTTCCAGGCCGTCAGCTTTGCGCGTGGTGGTCATCGGGAGGACTCCGTGGATGCCATCTCCTGCGCTTGTGGCAACGCGAATACGTATAACGTGCCGCCTTTCGCGGTGTAGTTGGCCAAGCTCCCTACCGCGGCCGCGCCGCCCTGGCCCACGTACGGATCGCGCGGGTCGTTGCTGATACCCATCGCGCCACCGACTCCGGCCCAGATCGCGACGTATTGCCGACCGTTGACCTTGAACGTCATCGCCTGGCCGACGGATCCCGAACCCAGCCGGAATTTCCACAACAGATTGCCGGTCTTCGCATCGACTGCCTTGAACCAGCGATCGGGGGTCCCGTAAAACACGACGCCACCGGCGGTTGCGAGCACTCCACTCCAGACCGGCCAAGGTTCGCGATCCATCCACACGGCCTTGCCGGTCGCCGGGTTCCACGCCTGCAAGCCACCCTTCCAGCCACCGGGTCCCGCGAAGTCGGTCTGCTTGGTGCCGACGTACGGCGTTCCGGCGATGTAGCTGACCTTGTACACCTGCTTGTTTGCGCACAGGTAGGCCCGCGGGATGTAGAGCAGTTTCGTGATCGGCGAATACGCCATCGGCTCCCAGTCCTTCGCGCCGATCTGGGCGGGGCACATGTTGTCGGTCACCTTGTCGAGGCCGGGCTGCTTGTCCGGGTTGTAGACGGCCATTCCCGTCTTCAGGTCGACTTTCGTGATCACGTTCTCCGCGCTCATGAAAGGCTCGGCCGAGATCACCCGGCCGCTCGCCCGGTCGACCACGTACATGTAACCATTGCGGTCGGCGTGCGCGAGCACTTGACGCGGTTTGCCACCGATCGTCATGTCGAACAACACGTCTTCGTTCACGCCGTCGTAGTCGTGCATGTCGTGCGGCGAAAACTGGTAGGCCCAGTACGCCTCGCCGGTATCCGGGTTGCGGGCGAACATGGCGGATGTCCACAAATTGCGGCCCGGGCGCTGATACCCGTTCCACGGGCCCGGATTGGACGTGCCGTAATAAATCAGGTTGAGTTTCGGGTCGTAGCTGATCCAACCCCAACTGGTACCGCCGCCATGCAGCCACGCCGCTTTCGACGGCCAGGTCGTCGCACCGAGATTCTTGCCGCGCAGATTCGGGTAATACGGATGGAAGTTCTGGCCGATCAACACCTGGTCGTCTGGTCCGGTGGCATAGGCCGTCCACTGCACCTTGCCGGTCCGGGTGTCGAGCGACTTCAGCCAGCCGCGCACGCCCTCCTCGCCGCCGGAATTGCCGACCAGCACGTGGTCCTTCACCACCAGCGGCGCCATCGTAATGGTTTCGCCGTCACCAACCTTGCCGACCTTGGTGTCCCAGATCTCCTTGCCGGTCTTCGCGTCGAGCGCGATGACCCGATCGTCGAGCGTGTCGAGGAAAATCCTGCCATCGGCATAGACCACGCCGCGATTATCGACGTCGCAGCAGGCCATGCCCTGCGCAGCCGAAACCGGGTGCGGTTTGAACAGCCACTTGATCGCGCCCTGTTTCGCCAGATCGAGCGCATAGACGACGTCCGGGTACGGCGACACCACGTACATCGTGTCTCCTACCACGATCGGCCCGTCTTCATGGCCATTCAACGCGCCATCGGAGAATGTCCAGGCAACCTGCAACTTTCCGACGTTGCCGCGATTGATCTGCTTGAGTTCGCTGAAACGCGTATTGGCGTAGTTCCCGGCAGGCATCACCCACTGGTTCGGATCTTTTTCCATCTGCAGCAAGTTGCCGGTGGCGCCCGGCTGCGCGCTGGATGGCGGCGCACTGCTGGGGGGCGGCGAGGTACTCCCCTTTGGCACGCTGCTCGGCGGCGGCGGCTTGTGTTGCATGGTCTGCGCCTGCGCTGCCACAAGCGATGCCATGCAAACCGCGATGGCCAATGCGAGTTTTTTCATCGTTGCCCTCCTGGCATCCGCGGTCGGCGATTCTGTCGGCCAACGCGCGTCGTATCCCTAACTTCCGCTGATTTCCGTCGATGCCTGGTGCAAGGTGCTCAGGTGCTTTTTCAGCACCGGCAGCGTCGACTGCGCGAGCTGCTTCACCTCTGACGACGAACCGTCATTGATCTCGCGCTTGGTCATTTCGATCGCCTTGACGTGGCCGCCGGCCTCGTCGTGCGCCCAGATCTGGTCGAACTTCATGCCCGACGCACCTTTGAATTTCTTCATTTCGTGTCTCTGCTCGGCGTTCGGATGGCTGGGCAGTTTCACGCCGAGCTGCTTTGCAACCGGTTTCAATTTCGCGTCCAGCGACTGATGATCGGATGCCAGCATCTGTCCGGCGCTGCGCACTGCTGCCGAATGGCCGCTTTGCGCGGCGAGATTGCCGGACTGGATTTCCGCCAAATTGCTCTGGTGCGCAGCGATCAGCCAGCCGCGGTCCTGCGACGAGACCTTCGGCGGCGCAGCAAAAGCTGTGAGGGGGAGGACGAACAACATCGCAAGCGGAATGATCCATTTCATCGTTACCGGCCTCCTTGCCGATCCTGACGCGATGTACCGAAACCAACCTACGCTGACGTTTCGGGGCCGTCAAGCACTTCGCAAGGCGGGTGGTCTGGATTGAATGCTCGTCCACCCATCGCAGCATGCGCCACGGTGACGGCCTTGCGGACAGGGATCCTGTCACGCAGCAGCTTTCTGTTGCATCAGTTCCTGCTTGCGCGCGTCCAGCTGCTGGCCGAGCCGTTCAAGATCGGCCCTGGAAAAGACCTTGCGCGCGCTTGAACATTTCACCTTCTTCCTCTTCCGCGTGGTGATCGACCAGATCCTTGAGTACCTTCGCGCGACCGCCGAATTCCTCGGATCCGGTGTCCGTCTCCGGCAAATCGGGCAGCACCAGTTCACCGGCGGCGCGGTGTTCCTCGAGTGACAATCTTCAGGATCACGCCGTGCTCGGCCTTTTTGCCGCGCGGCGTTTCCAGTTTCGGAAAGTCGATGCCCCCGACTTCGACTGCGCCGGGACCGGCGTATGCGATGGCGCGATTGTTGGCCATGGTACCCTCCATGGCTTGCCGCTCCGTCTCCGTGGCCCGACTGCGGGCAACGGAAGAACGTCGCAGGAAGGCGTGGATGAAACATCGGTGAACCCGGCCATGCCGACCCGTGATCAAGACCGTCACCCGGCTGCGGCACGGCCGGGTTCGCGCCGCAATCGGGGTCCCGTTGATCCGGAGCTGTCCGGCCCCGGCGTCGCAAAGTCAACGATCGCGCTGCACGATCCAGCGTGCCATCCAGCGCAGCGGTTCGGCAGCATCACCGAACGGCTCGAGGGCAGCCAGCGCATCGGCGTACAGCGCATCGGCGCGCTGCCGGGCATTGTCCAGGCCCAGCAAGGACGGATAGGTGGCCTTGCCGCGCGCGGCATCCGCGCCGTGGGTCTTGCCGGTCAGTGCCTGGTCGCCTTCGATATCCAGCACATCGTCCTTGATCTGGAAGGCGAGCCCCACATTCGCGGCGAAACGATCCAGCGCGTCGTGCTTTGCGCGCGGCAGGTCCGGGACCGCACAACATGGCATCAGCACCGCCGCACGGATCAGCTTGCCGGTCTTGTCGCGATCCAGCGCCTCGAGATCGGCGACCGTCAGGGGCTTGCCTTCGGATTCCAGATCGACCGCCTGTCCGCCGGTCATGCCGAGCGATCCGGTGGCCGACGCGAGCACCGCGACCATGCCCAGGCGCTCGGCGGCGGCCTGCACGCCGTCGCCGGCAAGGATCTCGAACGCGCGGGTCTGCAACGCATCACCCGCCAGAATCGCGGCGGCCACCCCGAACGCGGCATGGGTGGAAGGCTTGCCGCGCCGCAGCGCATCGTCGTCCATCGCCGGCAGGTCGTCGTGAACCAGCGAAAAGACGTGCACGCATTCGACCGCGCAGGCGGCATCGTCAAGGCGTTCGGCGGCAATCCCCAACACCTCGCCGCTCGCATAGCAGAGCAACGGGCGGATGCGTTTGCCACCCCCCAGCACCGCGTAGCGCATGGCTGCGTGCAGGCCGGCGGGGCGGGTGCCTTCCGCCGGCAAACGTCCGGCCAGCGCCTGCTCCACACGTTCCTGGTAACCCCTCACGCGGTCGGCAAACGGCATACTGGGCTCCGGTCGGGTCGCGAATATCGCGCGAGCCTAGCCAGACTCCGCCGTGCGTGTCAAAAGTCGAAATTGGGCGACTTCCACCTCATCTTCACGCAAAATAGGTAGGATCAAGCCGCCGGATGGCAACGCGCCGAAGGAGACAAGCTGGATGAGCACTACCCATGCTGCCACACACGCGTCGCGAAATACCGCTGAGGCGTATCAGAACCGCATTCTTCCCGCGGTCTCGCGTACCTTTGCGCTCACGATCCCGCAACTCGATTCGGGCCTGCGCACCGTCATCGCCAACGCCTACCTGCTGTGCCGGATCGCGGACACCATCGAAGACGAGCAATCCCTTCCGGGCGACGTCAAGCAGCAATTCCACGATCGATTCACGCGGGTGGTCGGGTCGACCGAGGATCCTGCATCTTTTGCGCGCGACCTTGAGCCGCTGCTGAACGGCAACACCCTCGCACCCGAACGCGATCTGGTCGCGCATACGCGGGACATCATCGAGGTCACCGACAGTTTCAACCTTCCGCAGCGCGAATCACTTGCACGCTGCGTCCGCACCATGTGCACCGGCATGCCCAGCTTCGAGCGCAAGGCCAGTACCGCGGGACTCGCCAACATGCACGAGATGGACCGCTACTGCTATTACGTCGCGGGCATCGTCGGCCAGACCCTCACCGACCTGTTCTGCGAATACTCGCCGCGCATCGCCGAGCAGCGCGAAGCCATGTCCGCTCTGGACGTGTCGTTCGGCCAGGGCCTGCAGATGACCAATATCCTCAAGGACTTCTGGGAAGACCGCGAACGCGGGGTGTGCTGGCTGCCGCAAGACCTGTTCGCGCGCGCCGGCGTGAAACTCGAGGACCTCCAGCGCAACGATGTGCCCAGCGCGTTCGGCAACGCCTACGCGCAGCTGATCGGCATCGCCCACAGCCATCTGCGCAACGCGCTTGATTACACGCTGCTTATTCCGGAAAAGGAAGTCGGCATTCGCCGTTTCTGCCTGATCGCGCTCGGTCTGGCGATGCGCACGCTGGCGTCGATCCTGGCCAAGCCCGACTTCACGGCGGGCACGCAGGTCAAGGTATCGCGGCAGGTCGTGAAGAAGATAGTGATCGTCACCCATCTGTTCGCCGGTTACAGCCGCGTATTGCAACGCTGGTTCGCACGGATGGCGGACGGCCTGCCGCTGCAGGCGCTGGCGAAGGATTGGGGTGGCCTGCTGCCGGACCCGCACGCGGCCTGGCCCCACAACGACGCCTGCGGTCCCGCGCAAGCCTTCACCTTCAAATAAGGTCTGCTGACGCCATGGCGCCCGATTCAGGCATCCCGCAACAGGACCCGTCGGCAGGCGGCGAAACCGGCGCATGCAATCGCCTTGACGCCGCAATCGACGCCGCGCGCGCGCGCATCCTCGCGTGTCAGCGCACGGACGGTTTCTGGCAGTACGCGCTCGAAGCCGACTGCACGATTCCCGCCGAATACATCCTGATGCTGCACTATCTCGGCGAATCCGACCGGTTGCTGGAATCGCGCCTGGCCGAATATTTGCGCAAACACCAATCCCGCGATGGTGGCTGGCCGCTGTACCCCGGCGGCGCGCTGGATGTGAGTTGCAGCGTGAAGTGCTATTTCGCGCTGAAGCTTGCCGGCGACCGTGCCGATGCACCCCACATGCTGCGTGCGCGCACCGCGATCCTCGGCGCTGGCGGCGCCGCGTCCAGCAATGTGTTCACCCGCATCGCGCTGGCGCTGTTCGGCGAGCTGCCGTGGCGCGGCGTACCCTACCTTCCGGTCGAGCTCGTGCTGCTGCCGCGCTGGTTCCCGTTCACCCTCGGCAAGGTGTCGTACTGGTCACGCACGGTGATGGTGCCGTTGTCGGTGCTGACCACATTGAAACCGCGCGCGGCCAACCCACGCGATGTCCACATCGAGGAATTGTTCGTCACCCCACCGGAAAGGGAAAAACATTACGCCCACGCGCGCTCGCTGTTGAACCGGGTGCTGTTCCTGGGTGAGGAGATCATCCGTCACTTCGAACCGCTGGTTCCGGGCCGGGTACGCCGGCTCGCGCTCAAGCGCGCCGAGACATGGATCCTCGACCGTCGCAACGGCGACGGCGGCCTCGGCGCGATCTTCCCGGCGATCGTCAATGCTTACGAAGCGCTTGCGCTGCTGGGGTACCCTGCCGACCATCCCGCGCAGCGAGAAACCCGCAAGGCCATCGATGACTTGCTGGTGGTGCATGACCATGAAGCGTGGTGCCAGCCGTGTGTGTCGCCGGTCTGGGACACCGGCTTGGCCTGTCTGGCGCTGCAGGAGGATGCGGACGCACCGCAAGCCGCAATCCGGCGGGCGCTGGACTGGCTGGAATCGCGCCAGTTGCGCGACGAACCCGGCGACTGGCGCGATTACCGTCCCAGGCTGCCCGGTGGCGGCTGGGCCTTCCAGTTCAAGAACGACGCCTACCCTGACCTCGACGATACCGCGGTGGTGGCGCGCGCCCTGCACCAGTCGCCTGACCGCGCGCACTTCGCGGATGCGATAGAACGCGCCACCGACTGGCTCACGGGCATGCAGTCGAAGCATGGCGGCTTCGCGGCGTTCGATGCCGACAACGATCACCAGTGGCTCAACCAGATCCCGTTCGCCGACCACGGCGCCCTGCTCGATCCGCCCACCAGCGACGTCAGCGGCCGGGTGCTGACGCTGTTGTCCATGCTCAATCGCAAGCGCGATCGCGCAGTGCGGGAACGCGTGACCCGATTCCTGCTCGACGAGCAAACCCGCGAAGGCGCCTGGTTCGGCCGCTGGGGCACCAACTACATCTACGGTACCTGGTCGGTGCTGGTGGCCCTGCGCGAAACCGGCATGCCTGCGGATGCGCCGGCAATCCAGCGTGCGGTGGCCTGGCTGAAATCGGTCCAGCAGGCCGACGGCGGCTGGGGCGAAGGCAACGACAGCTATCTCGATCCGGAACTGCGCGGCCGCGGCGCGCGCAGCGGGCCGGCCCAGACCGCGTGGGCATTGCTGGCGCTGCTGGCCACCGGCGAAGCCGAAAGTCCGGCGGTCGCGCGGGGCGTCGAATACCTGCTCAGGTCGCAAGCCGAAGGCGAGTGGCACGACGCGCGCTTCAACGCGCCCGGTTTCCCGCGCGTGTTCTATCTGAAATACCACGGCTACAGTTGCTACTTCCCCTACTGGGCGCTGGTGCGCTACCGCAATGCCGGTATCGGGCAAATCCACTGAAACCCTCGGCTTGGTGGTGGCGCTCCCGGCCGAAGCGCACAGCATGGGTGTGCGCGGCATGCGTGCCGGCGACTGCATGCGCCGACAGCACGGCTGGGTGGCGGTATCCGGTATCGGCCCCCGCAATGCCACGCGTGCGGCGGAAAGCCTGCTCGCCCGCGGCGTCAGCCGATTGGCGAACTGGGGCGTTGCGGGAGCACTGGGCGCGGATCTTGCGCCAGGCGACCTGTTGGTCCCCGACCGCATCCGCTGTGCGCACGACGAGCCCGGTTTTGCGACCGACGCCGATGCGTGCGAGCGTCTGATCGCGGTATTGTCCGCAAGCCTGAACGTGCGTCGTGGCGTCCTGTGGTCGTCGCGGCAACCCGTGTCCACGCGAGCCGAAAAGCGGGCGCTCGCCGAATGCAGCGGCGCCGCCGCGGTGGATATGGAAGCCGCGTCGGTTGCCGCGGTCGCGGCACGCGCGAACATCCCATTCGTTGCGGTCAAGGCCATCTGCGATCCGCTCACGCGCGAACTGCCTGCGCGCGTCGTGCGCGCACTCGATGACGCCGATGGCGGATTCTCCCTGCGCATGGTGTCGGCCATCGCGTTCGGAGGGCCCACAGCGTGGCGCGCTGCCCATGCGCTGGCGCAGGACTTCTCGCGTGCCCGCCATTCGCTCGCGACCGCCGCCACGCTTGCTGCATGACGCGCGTCCTGGTCAGCGGTGCCAACGGATTCGTGGGCTCGGCCGTGGCACGCGCGCTGCTGCGTCACGGCTACGGGGTGCGCGCAATGGCACGGCGATCCAGCGACATTGCCAATCTCGACGGACTCGATGTCGAAATCGTACGCGCCGACCTGCTCGACCCGCCATCGCTGCGGGACGCACTGGCAGGCTGCGAAGGACTGTTCCACGTCGCCGCCGACTACCGCTTGTGGGCACGCGACCCGCACGCGATCCGCATGGCCAACGTGCGCGGAACCCGCAACATCTTCGCCGCCGCACGCAAGTGCGGGATCGCCCGCATCGTGCACACGTCCAGCGTCGCGGCACTGGGCCTGCACCACGACGGCACGCCCGCCGACGAAGAGACACGCGCGCAGTACTCCGACATGATCGGCGAGTACAAACGCTCGAAGTACCTGGCCGAAAAAATGGCGCGTCGCCGTGCGCGTGCGGGGCAGGACATCGTGATCGTGAACCCTTCGGCACCGGTCGGGCCACGCGACCGCAAGCCCACCCCGACCGGGCAGATGATCGTCGACGCCGCGCGCGGCAGGATGCCCGCATACGTCGATACCGGTCTGAACATCGTGCACGTCGACGACGTCGCCGAGGGCCACGTGCTGGCCTGGGAACGCGGGCAAAGCGGACGCCGCTACGTGCTGGGCGGCGAAAACATGAGCCTGCTCGCGATCCTGCAATCGGTTGCCGCGCTCTGTGGCGGTCGCGGCCCCCGCATCAGGCTGCCAAACCCCGTGCTGTTGCCGGTTGCCCATGTCGCCGAAGCCTGGGCGCACCTCAGCGGCCACCAGCCCACCATCACCGTGGACGGCGTCAAGCTGGCGCGGCACAAGATGTATTTCACCAGCCGCCGCGCCGAGACCGAGCTCGGCTATCGCGCGCGGCCCGCGCGGGAAGCACTGGCCGACGCAATACAATGGTTCCGGGAAAATGGTCGCCTTGACTGATCGCGAGCATTCCCCCCCTCCGGGAGAGGGGAACGCCACACCACGAGCCACGATCACGACCGCCGAGATGACTTCGCCAACCGGACAAGCCACTGCCGTCGCGCAGCCCAACATCGCACTCGTCAAGTACTGGGGCAAACGCGATGACGCGCTGAACCTGCCCGCCACGGGATCGTTGTCGATCACGCTGGACGCGCTGCACACGCGTACGCATCTGCGCCTTGACCCTGCGCTCGAGAACGACGACGTCGTCCTGAACGGCGAACGCAGCGCCGGGCACACCCGCAGGATCAGCGCGTTCCTGGATTTGTTCCGCGCGCGTGCGGGCAGCACGGCTCGTGCGCGCGTCGAGTCGTCCAATGATTTTCCGACCGGCGCAGGCCTTGCATCTTCGGCTTCGGGTTTTGCGGCGCTGGCCGTCGCCGCCGACGATGCGCTGGGGCTTCGACTTGATGCACGCGAATTGTCGGTGCTCGCGCGGCGCGGCTCGGGCTCGGCCGCGCGTTCGGTCTTCGGCGGCTTCGTGGAGATGGCGGCGGGTACACGCGACGACGGCGAGGACGCCTTCGCGGCGCCGCTGACGGGCGCCGCGGCATGGCCGCTCAAGGTGGTGGTCGCGATTACCAGCCGCGCACCCAAGACCGTGAATTCCCGCGTCGGCATGACGATGTCGAAACAGACATCGCCGTATTACCGCGACTGGGTTGCGACGGTGCCCAATGACCTCGTGACCGCACGCGCTGCCGTGCAGACGCAGGACTTTGGAAAGCTCGCGCACATCAGCGAGGCAAGCTGCCTTGCAATGCACGCGGTGATGCTGGCCACCCGCCCCGCCCTCATCTACTGGAACGGCGCCACCCTCGACTGCATCCAGTGCATCCGCGCCCTGCAGGCGCAAGGCACCGGCGTGTTCTTCACCATCGACGCGGGGCCGCAGGTAAAAGCCGTGTGCCTTCCGGATGCTGCCGCGCGCGTGGCCGACGCGCTGCGCAGCGTTGCGGGCGTCGATGAGGTACTGGTCAGCGGATTGGGCGAAGGTGCGCGTCTCGCTGGGGACAGCGGTTGATGCGGGTCGACGCGAGCGCGCCGGGCAAGCTGGTGCTGCTGGGCGAATACGCGGTGCTCGAAGGCGCACCGGCGCTGGTGCTGGCGGTCAACCGTCGTGCACATGTTTCGCTGACCGACACGGCCGGCGACGCCTGCGAAATCGTGTCGCCCACGTTCGGGCTGCGGGCGCGGCTGCGGATGCAACAGGACGGCGGCGTGCGGCTTGATCCGCAACCCGCCGAACTCGAATGGGTTGCGACCTTGCTCGCGCAATTCGCCCGCGCGCAACGTCTGCCGCCCTGCCGCATCGAATTGGACAGCAATGCGTTTCATCTCGACCACGCAGGCTCGCGCGTCAAGCTCGGCCTGGGGTCCAGTGCCGCGCTTGCGGTCGCACTGCTCGGCGCCCTGCACGCCAGCGCGAAGGTTTCGCCCCCGACCCTCGACGAAGGCATTCGTGCGCACCGCGCGATCCAGCAAGGCCGCGGCAGCGGCGTCGACGTCGCAGCATCGCTCACGGGCGCATCGATGCGTTTCCAGCTGCACGGTGCGAGCGCCGATGTCGTTGCCGCCAGCCTGCCGCGCAACCTGCACTGGCGATGCGTCTACAGCGGCCGTCCCGCGTCGACGCGCGCGATGCTCGCAACGGTCGCGGCGTGGCGCGAACGCGAGCCTGTCGCATTCACGCGCCGTATGCACGAACTCACTACAATTTCCGCGCAGGGTATCGATGCCGCTGACGCCTCCGACACCGTTGGATTTCTGTCCGCCCTCCAGGATTACGCCCACGCACTGGCCCGCTTCGGCGAGGCCGCCGGTGTCGATATCGTCAGCCAGGAGCACCGCACGATCGCAGCGATTGCTGCAAGTTGCGGATGCGCCTACAAAAGTTGCGGCGCGGGGGGCGGTGACACGGGCATCACGTTTGCCGTGGATGATACGCGGTTGCAGGAGTTCGCCGGGCGTGCCGCACGCGCGGGATTTCCCGTGATCGAGCTGGAAACGGACCCAAGGGGTCTGGACGTTGCGTCGTCCGTTTGAGCCTTCAAGGAACCAAGATGGATCAGTCGAGATTGCCGGGCTTCTACAAATTGTCGGTGTCCGAGCGCGTCAACCTTGTGCGCGAACGCGGCATGTTGTCGCGCGAGGATTTCCAGACGCTGCTGAGCGGCGCACACACCCTCTCCGTCGCGCGCGCCGACAAGATGATCGAGAACGTGATCGGGGTGATGGGCCTTCCGCTGGGTCTTGGCCTCAACTTCCTGGTCAACGGCAAGGACCAGGTGGTGCCGCTGGTGGTCGAGGAACCCTCGATTGTCGCGGCATTGTCGTCGGCCGCCAAGCTCGTGCGCGCGGCAGGCGGCTTCAGCACCCGCTCGACCGAACCGATCCTGATCGGTCAGGTGCAGATCGTCGACATCGACAACTCGGCCGCGGCACAGGCCGCGTTGCTGCAACGCAAGCAGGAGATCCTCAACCTCGCCAACAGCCTGCACCCCAAGATGGTGGCGCGCGGCGGCGGCGCCAAGGACATCGAAGTGCGCATCCACCCCGCGGCCGATGGCCGGCGCGACATGGTGGTGCTGCACCTGCTGGTGAACACCTGCGACGCAATGGGCGCCAACATGGTCAACACCATGTGCGAAGGCGTGGCGCCGCTGGTTGAACGTATCACCGGAGGCAAGGTGTTCCTGCGCATCCTTTCCAATCTCACCGACCGCGCGCTGGTGTGGGCAAAGATGGTGATTCCGACCAAATTGCTGGCCGGCAAGGGCTACGACGGCGAACAGGTGCGCGACGGCATCATCCTCGCCAACGACCTCGCGGCGTGCGACCCGTACCGCGCCGCCACCCACAACAAGGGCATCATGAACGGCGTGGACTCGGTTGCCATCGCCACCGGCAACGACTGGCGCGCGCTGGAAGCTGCGGCGCACGCGTATGCCGCACGCGGCGATCATTACACCTCGCTGACCCGCTGGTACAAGGACGACGCCGGCAACCTGGTCGGCGCCATCGAGATGCCGATGAAGGTCGGCACAGTCGGCGGCAATTTGCAGAGCAACGCAACGGTCGCGCTCAACCTGCGCCTGCTGAGGGTGCAATCGGCACGCGAACTGGCCGAGATCATGGGTGCGGTGGGGCTTGCGCAGAACTTCTCCGCGTTGCGCGCGCTGGTCACCGACGGCATCCAGCAGGGTCACATGACCCTGCACGCGCGCAGCGTCGCGGTCAGCGCCGGCGCCGCGCCGGAAATCTTCGACACCGTGGTCGAGCGCCTGCTCGACAGCGGCGAGATCAAAATTTGGAAGGCCAAGGAAATCATCGCCGAGGTCAAGGACCAGGCCCAGCCGGAAGCCGCAATCGCGGCGCACGGTTTCGAGCCGGTGGACGAAGCCGAATACGCCACCGGCTACGGCAAGGCCATCCTGCTCGGCGAGCATGCGGTCGTATACGGACGCCATGCGATTGCGGTGCCGGTGTCGATGGCGATCCGGGCGCGCGCCGAGGAATCGAAGGACGGCACGCAGCTGATCATCCCGCGTTGGGGCGTCGAGCAACGCCTGGTTCCGGGCGCCAAACATCCGGGTTCACTGCTGCAGTCGCTGGAACTGATCCTGCAGAAACTCGACCTCACGAAACGCCCGCTGCGCATCCAGGTGTATCCGAACCTGCCGCGCGCCAATGGCCTCGGCGGTTCGGCCGCACTCGCGGTCGCGGTGATCCGGGCGCTCGATCGCCACTGCGAGCTGGGCATGACGGACCGGCAGGTGTGCGAACTTTCGTACCAGTGCGAACGTGTCGCCCACGGCACGCCTTCGGGCATCGACAACACCGTTGCGACGTATGGCCAGCCGTTGTTGTACCAGCGCGGCGACCCGCCCATGATCGAACCGCTGCAATTCCCGAAGCCGTTGCCGATGGTGATCGGCCTGTCGGGCGTGGAAAGCTTGACCGCGCGGACCGTGGGCCGCGTGCGCCAGGCATGGCTGCGCAACAAGAAACTCTATGAGCGCATCTTCGATGAAATCGATTCGCTCGCGATGCAGGGCATCAAGGCGCTGCAGGCTTGGGATCTGCAACAATTCGGCGAACTGATGAACATTTGCCAGGGCCAGTTGAACGCGCTGCAGGTATCCAGTTGGGAGCTGGAAGAAATGATCCAGGTTGCGCGCACCCATGGCGCAGTGGGCGCCAAGCTGACCGGCGGCGGCGGCGGCGGCGCGATGATCGCGCTGTGCCCGGATGACCCGGGTCATGTCGTGCGCGCCCTGCAACAGGCAGGCTATCAGGCGCTGGAGGCCGACATTGGCTGAACATGATGACCATCGGGTGGTGTCGTTCGATTCGGAACGGCTGATCCTCGTCGACGAAGCGGACCGCGAAATCGGCCACGCCAGCAAGGCCGACGCGCACGCCGGCCGTGGCATCCTGCACCGTGCGTTTTCGTTGTTCGTCTTCAATCCCGCGGGCGAGTTGCTGCTGCAGCAGCGTGCGGCATCGAAGCCACTGTGGCCCGGTTACTGGGCCAACAGCTGCTGCAGCCATCCGCGCGGCGGCGAGGACATGGACACCGCCACGCAGCGACGGTTGCGCGAAGAACTGGGTTTTGCCTGCCCACTCGAGTTCGTCTTCAAGTTCCAGTACCACGCCGAATACGGCGAGGCCGGGTCGGAAACAGAACTGTGCTGGGTGTACGTCGGAACTTCCGATGCACCCGTGCGCGTCAATGAAACCGAAATCGGCGCGTGGCATTACATGAACCCGGACGCGCTGGATCGCGCGATCGCGACGGCACCCGAACGCTTCACGCCCTGGTTGAAGATGGAATGGCAACGTCTGCGCGGCGAGTTCGCCGGGCGCCTGCCGGGGGCACGCGAACCGCCCCGCCAGCAATGTGAAGCGTGATCATGGGCCCGTCCACATTGTTCCAGGTGCACTCATCGACCCGAAGGAGCAGCAACACCGCCGCCGCCTCAATCGAAAAAAACCGTGAACCGCCCTTGTATTGCGCCTCAACGTCGCGTTGACATGCAGCGGTCCACCATTCAACGCAGACGAGGCCGGCGATCGTAGTTCGCAGGTCCAGCACGGCGCGCAGCGCCGGAGGAGATCCGAGATGTCGATTCCCATTCGCCAGCAGTTCAAGGTCGCCACCTACATGATCGGCCGGCGATTGCGCGGCGTGAAACGCTACCCGCTCACCCTGATGCTGGAACCGCTGTTCCAGTGCAATCTGGCCTGCCCCGGTTGCGGCAAGATCGATTACGACTCGCACATCCTGAAGCAGCGCCTCAGCGTCGAAGAATGCATGCAGGCGGTGGACGAATGTGGTGCGCCGATGGTGTCGCTGGCCGGCGGCGAGCCGCTGGTCCACAAGGACGTCAAGCAGATCGTCGAAGGCTTCATCGCGCGCGGCAAGTACGTGTACCTTTGCACCAACGCAATCCTCCTGGAAAACAAACTCGACCTGTTCACCCCGTCCGATCAATTGACGTTTTCGGTGCACCTCGACGGCATGCGCGAGCGCCACGATGAAAGCGTCGGCCGCGAGGGCGTGTTCGACGTCGCGACCGCAGCCATCCGCGAAGCCAAGCGGCGCGGGTTTCGGGTCAACATCAACACCACCCTGTTCACCACCGCCAAGCCCGACGAGGTCGCGGAGTTCTTCGATTTCGCGAGCAACGACCTCAAGGTGGACGGCATCACCTTTTCACCGGGCTTCGCCTACGAACACGCGCCGCGCCAGGACGTGTTCATGGGCCGGCGCCAGTCCAAGGAACTGATGCGCAAGATCTTCACGCGCCGCAAGGAAAGGCACGGCAAGTGGGCGCTGTCGCAATCCAGCCTGTTCATCGACTTCGTATGCGGCAACCAGGGTTACCAGTGCACCGCGTGGAGCATGCCCTGCCGCAACGTGTTCGGCTGGCAGAAGCCGTGCTATCTGTTGGTGGACGAGGGCTACGAGCCCACCTGGCAGGCGCTGCTGGACAATACTGACTGGGACAACTACGGCGTGGGGCGCAACCCCAAGTGCGCCAACTGCATGGCGCATTGCGGTTTCGAGGGCACCGCCGCCACCGACTCGTTCCTGCATCCGCTCAAGGCACTGGGGGCAAACCTGCGCGGCCCGAAACTTTCGGGCCCGTTCGCGGCTGATCCACCGATCCTGTACGACACGCCCGAGCCCAACCAGCGCCAGCCGCACAGCAACGTTCCGATCGCACACTTCGGCGGCATCCAGCAATAAATCGGGCGCGGAGGCGGCGGGAATGGCAATGCTGATCCTCGCCGCCGTCTCCCTGGCCTGCTGGGCCGGTGTGTTGCTCGCGCCGTGGGCAGCATGGCTGTGCCGCGAGCGGATGGAAGCCGATGGCCCACGGCCGACGCCAGCAAAAGCCGATTTCACCGTGCTGATTCCCGCCCGCAACGAAACCGCGGTGATCGGCGAAACCCTGCGTGCGCTCGCCGTCGCCGCCGGGGATGCGCCGGTCATCTTGATCGACGATCAATCCAGCGACGCGACGGCGGAAATTGCGCGCACGAGCGGATTACCTCATCTCACCGTGCTCGCCGGAACGCCGCCGCCGGCCGGGTGGACCGGCAAGCTGTGGGCGCTGCAGCAAGGCCTTGCGCACGTCACCACGCCGCGCGTGCTGTTGCTGGATGCCGACATCCGCCTCGCACCGGGCATGCTGTCCGCGCTGCAACGCAAGGCCGACGAAGGTTGCGCACTGGTGTCGGTTTGCGCCGAACCGCGCCGGGAGGGCATCGCCGCGCGCTGGCTGCTGCCGGCCTTCGTGTATTTCTTCAAGTTGCTGTATCCGTTCGCGCTCGCGAATCGTGCGGGATCACGGATTGCCGCGGCGGCAGGTGGCGTGGTCCTGGTCGATCGTGACGCGCTCGGGGAAGCCGGTGGTTTCGCTGCGTGGCGCGGGGCGATCATCGACGATTGCACGCTGGCGGCGCGCGTCAACCGCGC
>JBOHYV010000009.1:0-18182 GCA_050738135.1 Rhodanobacteraceae bacterium
GTCCCCATCTCGACATTGGACAACTTCGAGGAATCCGAAATGACTTCGCAAGTTCAAGACGCCTACATCGTCGCCGTCAAGCGCACGCCGGTCGGCAAGGCCCCGCGTGGCGTATTCCGCCACACCCGTCCCGACGACATGCTGGCGCACGTGCTGCGCGAAGTGCTGGATGACTGCGCCGGCATCGACGTCAAACGCATCAACGACGTGGTGGTCGGCTGCGCGATGCCGGAAGCCGAGCAGGGCATGAACGTCGGGCGCATCGGCGCGCTGCTCGCGGGTCTGCCCGATTCCATTCCCGGCATGACCATCAACCGTTTTTGCTCATCGGGGTTGCAGTCGGTTGCGATCGCCGCCAACACGATTCGCCTCGGCGAAGCCGACCTCGTGCTGGCGGGCGGCACCGAATCCATGAGCATGGTGCCAATGATGGGCTTCAAGCCGGTGATGAACCCCGAGATCTTCAAGGACGACAACATCGGGATCGCCTACGGCATGGGCATCACGGCCGAGAACGTCGCCACGCAATGGACGATCACCCGCGAGGAACAGGACGCGTTCGCCCTGCGCAGCCACCAGCGCGCGATCGCGGCGCAGGACGCCGGCAACTTCAAGGAAGAGATCGCGCCCTACCCGCTCGATGATTGCTATCCCGACCTGCGCTCGCGCGGCGTGCAGGAAGACCGCCGCGTGATCGAGAACGATGAAGGTCCGCGCCGCGACACCAGCGCGGAGGTCCTGGCGAAATTGCGCACCGTGTTCCGGCGCGACGGCACCGTCACCGCCGGCAATTCCTCGCAAATGTCGGATGGTGCCGCGGCGGTCATGCTGGCCAGCGAACGGGCGATCAAGGATTACGGACTTGCGCCGCTGGCGCGCTTCGTCGGATTTTCGGTGGCCGGTGTGCCGCCCGAAATCATGGGTATCGGCCCCAAGGAGGCCATTCCGAAGGCGCTCAAAGCCACCGGCATGAAGCAGGACGACATGGAATGGATCGAGCTCAATGAAGCCTTTGCCGCACAGTCGCTCGCCGTGATCAAGGACCTCGGCCTCGATCCCGACAAGGTCAACCCGGAGGGCGGCGCGATCGCGTTGGGCCATCCACTCGGCGCCACCGGCTCCATCCGCATCGCCACCCTGGTGCACGGCATGCGCCGCAAGAAACAGAAATACGGCATGGTCACCATGTGCATCGGCACCGGCATGGGTGCGGCAGGAATCTTCGAAATTATATAGGCTCAGTATGCTTGATCTTTCTCGTGATTGACATGCCCGATCATCGTTTCGGTATAAAGAAGATCGGGCAAGTCTCCAGCAATCTAGATCCAAGGGGCGGAAGCAGTCAATCACCTGTCACAGCACCAGCGCCAGCGCAAAAGTCCCCAGCATCATGAATGCCGTTGCGAGCTTGATCGCGGTGCCGATCAGCAATCCGATCCAGGTGCCGACGCCGACGCGCGCGGCGTGTTCGACGGCACTGCCTGAAGCAAGCTGGCCGACCACCGCACCAATGAACGGACCGAGGATGATCCCCGGAATGCCGAAGAACAGACCGACAATGGTTCCGATCAGCGCGCCCCACACCGCGGCCTTGCTGGCGCCATACTTTTTCGCGCCCCAGGTGCCGGCAAGGAAATCGAACAGGATCGAGAATGCGGCGAGCACGCCGAGGAACACGACCACCCAGACCGGGATGCGATGGAAGTGCCCGACCCAGGCGGCCAGCAGCATGCCGCAGAACATCACCGGGATGCCGGGCAGGTTCGGCAGGATCGAGCCGACCAGGCCCGCAACGATGATGACGCCGGCAATGACGTACCAGAGGATGTTCCAGTCCATCCGCGAAGGTTAGCTGATGTTCTTCCCCCTTCGGAACGAAGGGGGATCGAGGGGATGGCCTTTGCGCCGTTCCGTGGCATCCCCCCGATGCACCTGCTGTCAGCAGGTGCATCGACCCCCTTCCTGCGGAAGGGGGTATTCAATAGACGACCGCTTTGGTCGGCGGCGGACGATGCCCGCCACTACATCGCTGTTGCAGGAACGCGCGTGCTTGCGACCGCTACTTCGCCGGCGTCAGCTGCAATGTCAGCACCTCGAACGGTCGTAACGTGATCGTGACCGGATGATCGGCATCAAGGGTTTTCGGCAGGTCGTTGCCGCCGGTGTGCCAAACATCGCCGACGTCATACTTGCGCGCGGCATCCTTGGGCAGCTGCAATTGCCGCCCGACATCCAGGATCGCGGGACGTGGCTTGTCATCCGGATTGCGCAGCGTGATGAAAGCCTTCGCCGGCGACCATGCAGCCCAGCCGTAAACGTCGAGCCGACCCGGATCACCGCCGATCCAGTGGGTATCGCGCAGCACGTCGGCGTTGGCGCGCGACCATTTTGCGGCCTGCGCCAGAATGTCCCAGTCCTGCGGCGCCATCAGCGATGGCGTGATCATCAGCCCTTGCAGGTCGGTGCCACTGGCGAAGAAGGAATGGATCCCGCTGGCGAGGTCGTGATCAGGGTCGGCGTTCAATCCGGCCGCATGTTCGGCATAGATGATCCCGTGCAGCATCAACGAGTTCAACGGGAACAACGGGCCTTTCTCGACGATGTTGCGATAGGTCTGCTCGTCGCGATAGGTGATCCACTGTTCGCGCTTGGGGCCGACGCCCGCGAAGTTGTGGTCGTAGCCCCCGCGCCAGATCGAATCGGCGTATTTCAACCAGAACGGCGAAGCCCAGGTGCCGGTGGTGAGATTGATGAAGGTGTCCGGCTTGTCGGCGCGGATGTCCTTGATCAACTGGATGGCCGCCGCGAAGTCGCTGTCGAACTGGCTGCCCGGATACACGCTGTTGACATTGCCGGTGCCATCGAGCTTGAAATCGTTGATGCAATCCTTGTCGAGCAGCGTCATCACCACATGATGGAAACGCTTCCAGTATTTCGGCGCCGACAACGCGAGCCGATTATCAACGATTCCGTAACCGGATTTGCGGCCATTGGCGATGCGTTCCCGGCTCGGCTTGCCATACCCGCCCCACGGCGACAGCCACACGCCCGGCGCTGCGCCGTACTTCTTCGCCGCCTTGCACAACGGCACGAACCCATGCGGAAACGCCTTGCTGAAATTCCAGCTGCCGCTGTAGTCGTCCCAGCCGTCATCGAACACGAATGAATCCATCTTGACGTGGCGCTTTTCGACCAGCTCCTTGCCGAACGTGTTGACGCGGTCGAGCGCCCCGGCCTGCGTATAAGGCGTGAAATAGCCGAGGTCGTACCATGACTCGTAGTGCAGGAACGGTCGGTAGGGGTGCGCGCGTTCGCGTTCGATGTAGGTCGCGAAGTCGCGCCGCATCTGGCCCGCATGGGCGACGCCGATCACCGCCGAGTACGTCACCGATTGGCCTTTCGGCAGCGGCAACGTGCGATCGACCCACAGCTTCACTTCGCCGGCCCAGGCGTCGGCCTTCGACATCGGATGTTCGAAACCCAGCCAGTCGTCGTGCGACACCACCGGCGAACCATCGACCGTGCCATCCACAAATGCGCCTGGCGCGTTGGCGCCAAACAGCGACACTCTTGTGATCGGCGCATCCTGGTCCAGCGCCGTGATCGTCACCACTTCGCGCAGGTAATCCGAACCCTTGCGCTGCACCAGCTTCCAGTCGATCCGGACATGACGTTCCGGACCGAGGAATCGCCCTTCGATCGCCTTGCCCGGAATCCGCTCAACGCGACGCGCGGCGCCCGCATCCACCGGCAACTCGACTTCCCGCAATGCGCCTTGCAAGTGGAAGTCACTGGCGACCAGCGTGCTGCCGTCCTTGAGCGTCAGCGAAAACGGATCGGTGACGCTGATCGGCGCATGATGCCGCTCGTCGGTAACCACCAGGCCGGACAGGACGCCGTCGTCGAGTTTCCAGCTCGCGTCGATGACGTTGTTGCCGAATACGCGCGTGCCTGCGCGGCCTGCCGTTCCGGCATCGCCGCGGGCCGCTGTCGCAGTTGTGCTGGCAAGTGCGATCGCGCCAGCCACCGCGAGAAGAGTCCAGATGCGGAGTCGCCATACGCCAGGCTTGCTGCGGCGCGTGGCGCCGCCCCGTTTTTCCGGAACCATTCGATCAGCCTGTCCGCGCGGGACCTCCCGCACGGCCATTTTGCACGATCGTGGCCGGAGCCGGAACACCAATGCCCGCATTGACGCTACCCCGCCGGCCAGGCCGGCGGGTCATCACGAATTCACGAACCGGTGATCGCGGTCACTTTGCGGCTTGTCTCGATGGGTCGTCCGCAGGGTTCACGTAGTGGATCTGGAAAGGCCCGTAGAAGCTGAGGTCGATCACCACTTCCTGGTCACCGCTGTACACCCAGTGGTGGTGCCTTGCGGGAACCGAGGCAAATCCCATCGGCGGCAGCGCCTTGGCCCTGGACTTGTCCACCTTGTCGCCCATGCCGACGTATAACGTGCCGCGCAGCACGCTGAAGCGCTCGGTGGTCGGATGCCAGTGCGGCGCGAACACGGTGTGGGGCGGAATCTTGAGGCGCACCGTGGCGAATCCTTTCGCGAAGGGATTGCCGCTCAATACGGCTATCTGTACGCCCTTGGGAAGCACCGGCGGGGCCGGCATCCATTTCAGGTCGGCGGGCGCGAGCGCTGTATGGCTCATGTCCGCCGCGGGTGGCTGTGCCGCGGTGGCGGCGCCCATCAGGAATGCCGCCGAAAACGCCAGGATCGAAGCCAAACGCCATCTCGAATTCATTGCGTGCCCCTCAGGTCGGTCAATCCGCCCAGTCTGCGCTTCGCGAACACAATGGCAATGACCTATACTCCGAGGCCCATGCCCGAAACGCCGGGCGGCGGGTGAGCAAGCATGGCCTGCGATCTGCTTTCCGATGCATTGGCACGGGTGCGCCTGACCGGCGCGCTGATTTTCGTGGTCGATCTCGAGGGAGCATGGGGTGTTGCGGGACATCCGACCCCGGATAAATTCGCCCCGCTGCTTCCGCTCGGCACCACCCAGATCATTGTCTTCCACATCGTCCTGAAGGGACGCTGCTGGATCCGGCATGCGGCGCGCGACTGGTTCGAACTGTCGGCCGGGCACGCCGTGGTGATCACGCAAGGCGATCCCCACGATATCTGCGACACGCCTGGACGCGCGACGGCGCCGCTCTCAGCGATGCTCGAGGAACGCGCGTTGCTCGACGTTCGACGCCTCCATTTCCGGAACGGGGCCGGCGAACCGGCGCAGTTGATGTGCGGCTTTCTAGGCTGCGACCAACGCGCGTTCGAGCCATTGTGTCGTTCCCTGCCGCCGGTATTCGACGTCGATCTCGGTGCCCGTACCGACACCCTGGTCCGCTATGCGATGGCAAATGCCCTCGACGACAGCCCCGGTGCGGCAGGCTTGCGGGGACGCCTGGCTGAATTGCTGTTCTTGAGCGCATTGCGCCTGTACATGCGCGACCTGCCGGCGGACGCCACCGGCTGGCTGGCCGGCTTGCGCGATCCGCTGGTCGAGCGCGCGTTGCAAGCCATGCACGCGCAACCGTGCCGGCGCTGGACCGTGGATGAACTGGCCGCCGCCGTCGCCAGCTCGCGTTCGGTGCTGGCCGCGCGATTCCGCGAAATCATCGGCGAGGCACCCATGCATTACCTGACGCGGTTGCGCATGCAGCTTGCGGCGCACCGGCTCGACGACAGCCGCCACAGCATCGCGCGCGTGGCCGGCGAGGTCGGCTACGATTCCAGCGCGGCCTTCCAGCGTGCGTTCAAGCGGTGCTTCGGGATTCCACCGGCGGCGTGGCGGAGGCACGACACCGCGCTGCGGTGAGGCGCAAGTATGGCGCCCCAAAGTAACTTGGTCATTCCGGACGAGTCCACGAAGTGGACGAGATCCGACTGCGTTTGCAGGATTGCAAACGCGAACGCCGCAGGCGACCCCTTGGGGCGAGAGCCATGGATGGCGCGAGTCAATCCAGTTCTCGGCGGTTGATCGCACAGCATGGATAAACTCGCCGCGTCCTGCGGCTCGCCCTGCGGGCCATCGGCTGCGCCGATGTTCGCTCCGGCATCCTGCCTCCGCAGTCGGGTTCCCACGCCGATGAAACTGGCATGGGCCCCGGAATGACAATTTAGAGTTTTCTGGGCCAAAGCTTCAACCTTCGAGCATGGCCTTCCCGCGATCGCGCGTTTCGTGCCACCAGTAATTTGCCTGCGCTGCGAGATAGCCGAACGGTCGCCAGGTGTCCTGCAACCCGAACGAGGAAAATTCCCGCCAGCCTTCGTCGCCGCCGGCGATCGCAGCGGCGACGAGCTCGCCCGCCGCGCAGGTGGGCGCGGTGCCGTGGCCGCCGAACGCCTGCATCCACCACAGGCCGTCGCCGCGGGTGCCGAGTTGGGGCATCTGGTGGCGCGCGTAGCTCATCAGTCCCGACCACGCGTAATCCACTTTCACTCCCTCGAGTTGTGGAAATACCCGCAGCAGATCGCGCATCAAAAACTTTTTCACTGCCTGCGGCGACCGGTTGCGGACGGAAATTCGTCCACCCCACAGCAGGCGCGAGTCCGTGAGCGGCCGGTAATAGTCGAACGCGAATCGGGTGTCGTAGATCGCGGCCTGGGTATCCAGGCATTCGTGCAGGCGTTCGCCGAGTGGTTCGGTGACCATCACGTAGGTGGCGATCGGCAGCACTGCACGATCGATCTCGCGCTTCAGATTCGCAAGGTAACCACCGCAGGCCAGCACCACGGTCCGGGCCCGCATTTCGCCGCCGTCGGTCCGCACGAGCCATCCGGTACCGTCCCGCTGCACGCGTCGAACCCGCGAATTTTCGTGAAAACCTGCCCCCTGCCCGCGTGCGGCACGCACCATCCCGTGCAGGTAATCGAGCGGGTGCAGGTGCAATGCATTGCGTTCGTACAGGCCATCGTGGTAACGACGACTGTGGATGAGCCCGCGCAGTCGTTGTTGCGACAGCCATTCCCATTCGACGCCGTAAGCATCCTTCAGCAACCGCCGGCGCTCGTGCAGGATGGATGGATCGCGAAACCAGTTCGCCCAGATCACGCCCGCATCCACGACGCCGCACTCGATCGCATAACGGGCGATGCGGGCGCGAATCAGGTCGACCGCGTCGTGGGTGGCGCCGTACAAGCGGCGCGCGCGTTCGGCACCAAGCCGCTGCCACAGGGCGGCTTCGTCCAGCGAATACCCGCCGAACACGAAACCGCCATTGCGCCCGGATGCGCCGTGCCCGATCCCGTTGCGCTCCAGCAGCACCACGTCGCGCATGCCGCGTTCGACGAGCCCCAACGCGAGGCACACGCCCGCATAGCCGCCGCCCACGATGGCCACGCGAGCATCCTGCCGGCCTTCGAGTGGCGGCAATGCGTCAAATGGTCGGGCACTCGCCTCGTACCAAGTCTGCGGCATCATCCTCGCAGCATAACTGCGACTGCAAGTTTGCACGGGGCCCGTTGTCGACCCCGGCGCACCCGATCAGCGCAAGGCCGCCGCGCCCTTGACCAGGTCGCGCAGGTCCGGATCGGCCGCCGCGAAGTGCAGCGTCGCACGCACCATTCCCGCCTTGTTGCCGCAGTCGAAACGCGTACCCTCAAATCGGTGCGCGAGCACCGGTGTCTCGACCAGCAGTGCCGCGATGGCGTCGGTCAGCTGAATCTCGCCGCCGGCGCCGGGCCTGGTTTTTTCCAGCAGTTCGAAAATACGCGCCGGAAGCACGTACCGCCCGACGACCGCGAGGTTGGAGGGCGCGTCATCGGGTTTCGGCTTCTCGACCATGTGCCGGATGCGGTCGCTGCCCTGCTCGACATCGACGATGCCGTACTTGCCGGTATCCGCATGCGGCACCTCCTCCACGGCAAGCACGCCCGTCTTGCCGTCGGCTGCGCGCGCAGCCATCTGGCGCATTGCACCCGGCCCGTCGTTCACGATCAGGTCGTCTGGAAGGATGATTCCGAATGGCTCGTCACCCACCACGGCTTTTGCGCACAGCACCGCATGACCCAGGCCCAGCGCCTGTTCCTGGGTCACGTACACGCAGCGCACGTGACCGGGAAGCAATCCCTGCACCATCTCCAGCAGTTCGCGTTTGCCGGCGCGCTCCAGCGTTTCCTCCAGTTCGTAGGCGGAATCGAAGAAATCGGCAATGGAATGCTTGTAGCGATTGGTGACGAACACGAGGGTGTCGGCCCCTGCGTCCACAGCCTCGTCCACCGCATACTGGATCAGCGGCCGGTCGAGGACCGGCAACATTTCCTTGGCGACCACCTTGGTCGCGGGCAGGAACCGGGTCCCCAGCCCGGCAACCGGAAATACCACCTTGCGCAATCGGGTCACGTCTTGTCCTTTGATTGTCTTGGCCGTGGATGGCCGTCCTGATGCAAGTGGCTTGGGAGCCATGCTTGGCGAATCGATTCCAATGGCAGCGATCATGGACGATCGCAGGCCTATGCCGCGTGGCCGCCACCGTGCGGAAACGGCACCACCTCGGCAGTTTGCATCGTGTCGCCTGTTTCCCAGCGGAACGAGGGCAGCAGCGCGCCCACGCAGTGGCGCAAGGCATCTTCGTCGAACTTCTCCACGGCTTCCGTGGCACGGATGAGCTGCGCGATCACCAGGGCGGCGGACTGCTGGCGCGAGCCCGCCTGGAAAATCTTCGGATGCGCGGTGCCGTGGTAGTTCTCGAGCGGATGGAACAATTCCTCGAACAACTTTTCGCCCGGGCGCAGGCCGGTGTACAGGATCGACACATCCCGGCCGGGCTGCTTGCCGGCCAGCCGGATCATCTGCTCGGCCAGGTCGCGGATACGGATCGGCTCACCCATGTCCAGCGCGTAGGTTTCGCCGCCCTTGCCCATTGCCGTCGCCTGCAGGATCAGCTGACAGGCTTCCGGGATGGTCATGAAGTAACGCGAGATTTCAGGGTGCGTCACGGTCACCGGGCCGCCCGCCGCAATCTGTTGCCGGAACAGCGGCACCACCGAGCCCGCCGAATCCAGCACGTTGCCGAACCGGACAATGACGAATTTCGTCGCGTTGTCCTCCGCCGCAATCTGGCAAATGATCTCGGCAACGCGCTTGCAGGCGCCCATCACGCTGGTCGGGTTGACCGCCTTGTCGGTGGAGATCAGCACGAAGCTCTCGACCCCGTGCCGGACCGCGTGCTCGGCCACCGTGCGCGTGGCAAGCGCGTTGTTGCGGAACGCCTCGCGCAACTGGTTTTGCAGGAGCGGGACATGCTTGTACGCCGCGGCGTGAAACACGCGTTGCGGTTTCGCCAGTGCGAAGGCATTCCCGCAGGCGGCAGCATCGCCACAGTCGCCGATCAGGCAACGCAGCAGCAACTCCGGATACTGCGAGCGCAGCTCCTGCTCGATGCGGTAGAGGTTGTACTCGGACAATTCCAATATCGTCAGCTCGGCAGCGCCCAGACGCGCGATCTGGCGGCACAGCTCCGAGCCGATGGAACCGCCGCCGCCGGTGACCAGCACGCGCCGGCCGGTGAGGCTGCGCCGGATCGCATTCCATTCCAGTTTCACCGGGTCGCGTCCCAGCAGATCCTCGATCGAAACCTTTTTCAGCTCGTTGAATTGCGCGCGCCCCGAAATCACGTCGTCGAGCCGGGGCACGGTGCGGAACGGCAGGCCCGTGGCCTCGCAAAGGCTGACCACGTGGCGCATCTGATCCTTGTTCACGGACGGCATCGCAATCAGCAGCATTTCGGCGCCGACCCGGCGCGCAAGTTCCGCCAGCCTGTCGGTACCGCCCAGCACCGGCACGCCATGCAGGCGCGAGCCACGCAGCGAGGCATCGTCATCGATGAAGCCGGTCGGTATGTAGCGCGAATCGCGGCGCAGGTCCCGCACCAACGCCTCGCCGGCCCGGCCCGCGCCGATCACCAGCACGCGGCGACTGTGCTTGACGTGGAACAGGTCGAGCTGGCTGTCCTTCCAGTAGCGGTAGGCAAGCCGCGGCACGCCAAGAAAAATGGCGAGCAGCACCGGGTAGATCAGCAACACCGAACGCGAGATCCCATACACGCGGTTGTACAGGAACAGCGCAAGGTAGATCACAATGGCGCCCGCCACCACGGCGCGCAGGATATTCCACAAATCCGGGACGCTCGCGAAGCGCCACAGACCCTTGTACAGGCCAGTCCAGTAAAACATCACCGCCTGCACGCCCAGCACGATCAGCGTCTGCCAACTCAGCAAGTCCAGTTGCTGGCCGTAGGGCAGCATGGCGTAGCGCAGCGTGTTGGCCAGCCACCACGCCAGCAGGGTCACCGCGAGGTCATGAATCACGACCGCGGTGCGCGGATGGATTCTGCCGGCGAGTTCAGGCAGTTTCACCGGGTGGATCCCTCCGTGCCGCGGCAAGACAGGCGCGTTTGCCGATGTGCCAGACGATGATCGCTGCGACCCAGGCCGCGAGGAAACACCACCCGCCGCGCGCCGGCCAGCGCACCGCCAGCCAAGCCAGCGGAGCCACGACCGCAAGATTCCAGATCATGTAGGCGGCATCGGTGCGTGCATGGCTCCATTTTACCCGCACCAGCCACTGATACAGGTGCTGGCGATGGGGCGCATACCAGCGCTGACCCGCGAGCATGCGCCGCAGCAGGGTCAACCCGCTGTCCACCAAGAAAGACGAGGGCAGGATCGCACACGCCCACAGCATCGCAGGGTGACGCTGAACCAGCAGCGCCGCGACCGTCCCGATCGTGAGCCCGAGCGCCGCCGAGCCCACGTCGCCCATGAAGATCCTGGCGGGCGGCCAGTTGAACACAAGGAAGCCCAGGCAGCCCGCTGCCGCCGCAAAAGCCATGCCCGCGACGCCGGTATCCCCCAGCCAGATCGCCAGCACCCCAAGTCCCAGCAAGACGAAAACGCCCTGCTGCCCCAGGATGCCGTCGATGCCGTCCATGAAATTGTGGGCGTTGATGAATCCGATCAATACCGGCACCAGCGCCAGCAATACCCACCATGCGCGCGGATCGCGCGCTGCCCAGGGCTGGAGCACCACGACGCCGATCAGGAGCGCGGCGCCCGCATGCACCAGCAGGCGTGGCAGTACCGGCAACGGCGCGTGATCATCGCGCCAGCCGACCAGCGCGACCGCCAGCACGGACGCGACAAAAGCCGTGGGCCTGAACCAGGGCACCGGCTGGCCAACGTACCAGGCGGTCACGCCGGCCAGCACTACCGCAGCCACGATCCCGACGCCTCCGCCCCGCGGAGTGGGGGTCGTATGCGAACGCCGCCGGCCGGGCTGATCCAGCAGTCCGCGTCGGCGCGCATAGACCAGCGCCAGCCAGGTCGCTCCGATCGACAGGACGAAACCACAAGCCGCGCTGATCAGCATTCCTTGAACCATGTCAGTAAGAACGTAAGGCGGAATGCGAGGCGTCACGAGCGCAGCTGGAATCTGCCCCGGTCCCGATCCGTGGTTGCGCGTCGCCGGAGTGCAGCATGCAAAGTGTATACGCAGGGCCGCGGGCGCCGCCCGCCTGCTCCGATCCACGCCACTGCTACTCGGACACCACGCCGTGTATGGGTCGCACCGTTCCCCAGCTTTTGCAACTCGGACATTGCCAATGGTGTGCCTTGGCGCCGAACCCGCAATGGTTGCAGCGGTACATGGCCCGGCCCTCCAGCAACTTGCGGGTGAGATCGCGAAGGATCAGGAAATTCTCGCGCGCTTCGCCTTCCGAACGGTCCAGGGTCGCATCGATCAACGCCATCATTCCGCGCACCGACGGGCGCTGACGCAACTGGTCGGTAAGGAAGTCCCGCGCGGCGCGTTCACCCTCGCGCCTCTGGTACAGATCGGTCAACGCCAGCACCGGCGTGATGCCGTGGTAGCGTTCCACGACGCCCCGCAGGAATTTCTCGGCGCGATCCATCGAACCGGCGTGGGCGTAGGCGTCCAGCAACTGCGGCAGGATTTCGGGCACGAAATCGACGTCGGCCTCGACCGCCTGCTCAAGCGCAAGCACTGCTTCGTTCCAGCGGCCTTCTTCGGCATACAGGCTGCCGCTGATCATGTAGCCGCGCACGCAGCCAGGCTGGCTCGCAAACGCCTCGTCGAGATAGGCGCGGGCTTCGGCACGCGCACCATGCTGGCGCGATTGCTCGGCCAATTCACACTGGAACTGGGCGATCATCGCCGCCTGCGATTCACCGGTCATCTTTTCCAGCCTGTGGGCGTGGCCGATGGCCTTGTGCCAGTCGCGCTCGTGCTGATAGATCGCGATCAAATGCCGGAGCGCCGAGGGCGCGTGTGCATCCATCGCAACCAGATCATCGAACAGCGTCTCGGCGCGGTCGAGCAGGCCCGCGCGCATGTAATCCTCGCCCAGCTCGAGCAACGCGACCGTGCGTTCGGCTTCACTGAGGTTCGGGCGGCTGACCAGGTGCTGGTGCACGCGGATCGCGCGATCGACTTCGCCGCGGCGACGAAAAAGATTGCCGAGTGCGAGGTGGGTTTCCACGGTGTCGCGGTTGAACTCGGCCAGCTTCATGAACACTTCGATGGCCTTGTCCGGCTGCTCGTTCAGCAGATAGTTGAGGCCGCGAAAGTAGTGCGAAGACAGTTCGGTGACGCGGGCGCCCGAACGGCGTGCGGTCGCGTGCCGGCCGATGATCCAGCCCAGCCACACTGCCAGCGGCAGGATCAGCAATATCAGCAACAGCAGCGGGTCTGCAGGAAGGATCACCGGCGTCTCCGGTACCCGTTACCTCGACAGGGACGGTACAGGGCGGGCATGAGGGTACGGCGACAGGACGCTGCGGTCCGTCCGCCGGTCACGGGGCGTATGCGCCACCTTCGTTGACCCGCTGCCGTAGTTCCTTGCCGGGCTTGAAATGCGGGACGTGCTTGCCGGGCAGCGCAACCGCGGTACCGGTCTTGGGATTGCGTCCGGTGCGCGGTGGCCGGTAATGCAGCGAAAAACTGCCGAAGCCACGGATCTCGATGCGGTCACCGCTCGCGAGTGCCAGGCTCATTTGTTCGATCACGTTGCGCACCGCCAGTTCGACGTCCGCAAACGCCAAGTGCTTCTGACGATCCGCCAGCGCAGAGATCAATTCGGATTTCGTCATGGAGGGCAAAGTGCGATGACCTTATGAGCCTGACGGGTATGAGCCATGCGCGCACGAGCGCGCGGCACAATCCCGTCCACCTTGACTTGGGACGTCGTTGTGCCACGCAAAACACGCGCTCGTGCAAATATTTGCGATCATTTGTTCAACTGCTCCTTCAGCAGTGTACCCAGTTTGGTGGTGGCCTTCCCTGCATTCTGGTTCTGATATTCGGACAAGGTCTCGGCCATCTCGTCCTCATCCTTGGCCCGTATCGAGAGCTGCAGCATGCGGCCCTTGCGATCCATGCCCGTGAATTTGGCTTCCACCTGTTCGCCGACCTTGAGGTGCTGGCTGGCGTCCTCGACCCGCTCCTTGGCGATGTCGCGCGCCGCCAGGTAACCCTCGATGCCATCGGCGAGATCGATCACCGCGCCCCGCGCGTCGACTTCCTTCACCGTGCCGGTGAGGATCGCGCCGCGCGGATGCCCGGCCATGAACTGGCCGAATGGATCCTGCTCGAGCTGCTTGATGCCGAGGCTGATGCGCTCGCGCTCGGGATCCACCGCCAGCACCACGGCATCCACTTCCTCGCCTTTCTTGAAGTCGCGGACCAGCTCGTCGCCATTGCCTTGCCAGGAAATGTCCGACAGGTGCACCAGTCCGTCGATGCCGCCATCCAGGCCCACGAAGATGCCGAAGTCGGTGATCGACTTGATGGCGCCGTGGACCTTGTCGCCCTTCTTGAAGGTGGCTGCGAAGGATTCCCACGGATTCGAGTGGGTCTGCTTCATGCCCAGCGAGATGCGGCGGCGCTCCTCGTCGACGTCCAGCACCATCACTTCCACCTCGTCGCCGACCTGCACCACCTTGCCCGGATTGACGTTCTTGTTGGTCCAGTCCATTTCCGACACATGCACCAGACCTTCCACGCCCGGCTCCAGCTCGACGAAACAGCCGTAATCGGTGACGTTGGAAACCTTGCCGAACAGCCGCGTACTGGATGGATAACGACGGCTGATGCTGACCCACGGGTCATCGCCCAACTGCTTCAGGCCCAGGCTGACACGGTTGCGCTCGCGATCGTATTTGAGGACGCGCACGTCAAGCTCGTCACCGACGTTGACCACTTCGGACGGGTGCCGCACGCGTTTCCACGACATGTCCGTGATGTGCAGCAGACCGTCGATGCCGCCCAGATCCACGAACGCGCCGTATTCGGTGAGGTTCTTGACCACGCCGTGCAGGATCGCGCCTTCCTGCAATTTCTCGAGCAACTGTTCGCGCTCTTCGGAGTGCTCTTCCTCGACCACCGCGCGGCGGCTGACCACCACGTTGTTGCGCTTGCGGTCGAGCTTGATGATCTTGAAATCCAGGTCCTTGCCTTCCAGGTAGGACGGATCGCGCACCGGGCGTACGTCCACAAGCGAACCCGGCAGGAACGCGCGTACGTCGCGGATGTCCACCGTGAAACCGCCCTTGACCTTGCCGTTGATGCGGCCGGCGATCGCCTCGCCCTGCTCGAAGGCATTTTCGAGCTCATCCCATACCATCGAGCGCTTGGCCTTCTCGCGCGACAGCTTGGTCTCGCCGAAACCATCCTCGATCGCGTCCAGCGCAACCTTGACCTCGTCGCCGACGGCCACTTCGAGCTCGCCGTCATCGCCCTTGAACTGGTCGATCGGGACGATGCCCTCGGACTTCAGTCCGGCGTTCACCACCACCACATCGGGGCGGATCTCGACGACGATGCCGGAGACGATGGCTCCGGGTTTCAATTTGGCCAGGGATTGGCTCTGTTCAAACAGTTCGGCAAAACTTTCGGTCATGGGGATTCCAGGTTGGGAATGGATCGCGAGGCCTGCAAGTTCCATCGGGTTCAAGCTCCACAGGCGACGATCCGCCGGTCGGGGGATGCCTTGGCATCCATTGAAATAAACCGCGCGAACGCGGAACGGGGTCGATCAATCAGCCTTGTGCACCAGTGCGAGCACCGCATCGACGACTGCGGTGATCGACCGCCCGGTGGTGTCGATCACCACTGCATCGGCAGCCGGCCGCAACGGCGCAACCCTGCGCGACGCGTCACGTGCGTCACGCACCTCGATCTCGTGCAAAAGGCTCGCTAGTGTAACGGTTAGTCCCTTTGCCTTCAACTGCTTATAGCGTCTTTCCGCACGCTCGGCGGGGCTGGCGGTCAGGAACACCTTGAAGGGCGCGTCGGGAAAGATCACCGTGCCCATGTCACGCCCGTCGGCCACCAGCCCGGGTGGCCGACGGAAAGCCAACTGCTTGTCCACCAACGCCTGGCGTACCGCCGCCAGGGCCGCGATGGCGGATGCCGCCGCCCCCGCGGTTTCCGTACGGATCGCGTCGGTGGCGTCGACGCCATCGACGATGACCCGCGTCTCGCTGCCATCGCCGGGGTCGCGGAACTCGATCCGGGTGTTGGCGGCACAACGCGCGACCGCCTCGGCATCCGACAGATCCAGATCCCTCATGCCCGCGGCATGGCCCACCGCACGGTAGATCGCCCCTGAATCCAGCATGTGCCAACCGAGCCGATCCGCCGCTGCGCGGGCGATCGTGCCTTTGCCCGAACCGGAGGGTCCGTCAATGGTGAGTACCGGGGTAGATTCGGCTGTCGTCATCTGCAGGATTTTAGTGGAATGCGGGCCGGCTACGCGGCCTGCACGACCACCCCGCAGCCCCGTGCGCATTCGAGGAATCCTGGAAACGATGTCGCGACATTGGCGCAATCGCGGATCGTGACCGCGCCCTGCGCCAGCGCGCCGGCCACCGCAAACGCCATCGCGCAGCGATGATCGCCGCCCGAATCCACCACGCCGCCGCGCAAAATGCCACCTTCGATGATCGCGCCGTCCGGCGTTTCTTCGATCCCGATACCAAGTTCGCGCAAACCCGCGGCCATCACCGCGATCCGGTCGGATTCCTTCACCCGCAACTCCGCTGCACCGTGGACGGTCGTGACGCCCTCCGCACAGGCCGCCGCGATGAACAACGCGGGAAACTCGTCGATCATGTCGGCGACGTGTTCGGCTGCAACCTCGGTGCCGCGCAACGGCGCATGCCGCACCACCAGGTCGGCGACCGGCTCGCCGCCGGCATCGCGTGGGTTTTCTTCCGCGATGTCGGCGCCCATCGCGCGCAGCACGTGCAACAGCCCGGTGCGACGTGGATTCATGCCGACATTGCGCAGCATCAATTCCGAGCCGGGCACGCTCGTGGCGGCCGCGATGAAGAACGCGGCCGAGGAAAAATCCGCCGGTACGTCGATGCCGGCTGCGTTCAGGGTGTGTCCGCCAGACAGCCGTGCCCTGCCCGGCTCGAACGCGATCGGCCAGCCGAACGCAGCCAGCATCCGTTCGGTGTAGTCGCGGGTGGGGCGCAGTTCGGTGACGGTGGTTTCGCCTCTCGCGTACAGGCCCGCCAGCAACACCGCCGATTTCACCTGGGCGCTGGCGACAGGCGACGTGTAGTCGATGCCGTGCAACGCTCGTCCGCCATGCACGTGCAGCGGCGGCGTACCGTCCCCGGCCGTGTCAATCGACGCATCCATCGTCGCCAACGGATCGGTTACACGCCGCATCGGACGCCCCGCCAATGAAGCGTCGCCGGCAAGTGTCGAATCGAACGCCTGCCCAGCCAGCAAGCCCGCAAGCAGGCGCATCGCGGTACCGGAGTTGCCGCAATCGAGCATGCCATCCGGCTTGCGCAAGCCTCGCAACCCGACCCCGTGCACGATGCGCTCACCGACGGCCGGTGTTTCGATGCGCACGCCCATTTGACCGAAGATGCGTATGGTCGCGCGGGTGTCCTCGCCCTCCAGAAACCCGCGGATCCGGGACGTGCCGCCAGCCAGCGCGGACAGCATGATGGCGCGATGCGAAATCGACTTGTCGCCGGGCACGGTGACCTCGCCGTGCAACCTGCGCGCCGGTGACGTAACCCAGTCGAGCCGCTCGCTCATGTACCCTCATCCGGCGCTGCGCGTCCCCTTCTCCCGCGCGCGCCAGAAGGAGATGATGCGCGGCCTCCGGCCGCAACCGTTTCAATGGCCCGCAACAGGCGCCGATTCTCGGCGCGGCTGCCCACGCTGATGCGCAGCGCGCGCGGCAAGCCGTAGCCGCCCATCGGGCGCACGATCACGCCACGCTCGAACAAGTGGCGTTCCAGCGTCGCGGCGTCACGCGGCAGCACGCACAACAGGAAATTGGCCTGTGACGGCAGGCAGTGGTAACCGCGCTCCAGCAGTTCGCCACGCAACCACTCGCGTTCCGCACGATTGAAGGCGCGCGCCTTCGCCAGCCACGACTTGTCGCGCAATGCTGCCGTGGCACCGGCCAGCGCCACGTTGTTGACGTTGAACGATTCGCGCAAGCGTTCCAGCACCGCGACCACACTCGGGTGCGCAACCAGATACCCCACCCGCATGCCGGCCAGCCCGTAAGCCTTGGAAAACGTCCGGGTGACGATGAGGTTGGGAAACCGCCCGGCAAACCCGAGCGCCGTGCCCAGCCCGGGCGCGTCCACGTATTCGTGGTAGGCCTCGTCCACCACCACCAGCACGTTGCGCGGTACCTTGTCGAGGAACGCGCCCAGCGCGGCGTCGTTGAACCAGGTTCCGGTTGGATTGTTGGGATTGGCGAGATAGACGATCCGCGTATTGGGGCGGATCGCCCTTGCCATCCCGGACAGGTCATGGCCGCACGGTGCCGCGCGATGCCCGCGCGGCAATGCGGGCACACGGACTGCGCGCGCACCCGCTGCGGCTGTGGCGATCGAAAACACGGCGAACCCGAACTGCGAGAACACCACGGAATGCCTCGCGTCCGCGAAGCATTGCGCCAACAACATCAGCAACTCGTGCGAACCATTGCCCAACACAACACGTTCGGCCGCAATGCCGAGATCCTCGGCAAGCGCATGTTTCAGCCACATGCCGCGTGGATCGGGGTAGCGGAACGCCTCGGCCAGCGCCACGCGCATCGCCTCAAGCGCGCGCGGACTCGGGCCCAACGGATTCTCGTTCGAGCCCAGTTCCGTGATCGCCGCGCCGAAGCGT
>JBOHYV010000010.1:0-18156 GCA_050738135.1 Rhodanobacteraceae bacterium
TGCATCGCCAAACGCAAGCCCCACAGGCCGCCGAGCACCGCCAGCACCAACCGCGGGGCGATGGCACCACGGCCGAGGATCGCCAGCAACATGGCGCCGCCACCCAATCCTGAGGCCCACAGCACATCGACGATGCCGATATTTTTGTTCCGGCGTTGCCAGCACCAGCCCAGTGCCATCATCAGCACGGCTAACCCCCACACCGGCAACAAGGTCAACCACGGATTCATGGCGTGCCCCGTTGTGGCAAAGGCGCCGCGCCGCGCAACCAGTGCCGCGCGAGCGAAGTCAGCAACGGCAACGCGATGCCCCAACCCAGCGCCAACCAGGCTAGCACTTGCCAGCGCGGCGCGATGAACACCGCCGCGTGCCAGCCGCGCGCCGCGGCGAGATATGCCAGTGGGCCGCCGAGCGCACCGAACAGCGCGGCCAGCCAGGGCCGCGTGTGCAGATAACCGAACAACGGCACGATGGTCAGCGCGAACGCCACCCACAGCGCGAGGATCCAGGCCGGCGCCGCGGCCCACGGCCACGGCGCGGCGTAGCGAATCAAACCGGCGTACACCCACGCCAATTCGGTGACCACGCCGAGTGCCAACGCGACCGCGATCAATCGCAATTCGATGCCGCGTTGCTTCGACACGCCCAGCCGCCATGCGGCGAACAGCAGCGCCCCCGCGACGCCCGGCCATGCCAGGCCGTGGCCCGCGCCGATCACTGCGGCAAACCAGACCGCCTCGTAGGCCGCGAGGGTGATCCAGAAGTTCATGCACGCGCTCCGCCGCGCCGCCAGCCCGGCTTCGCCAGCAGCAGGTGCGACACGCCGATCGAACGTTCGCGGAAACCACCCTCGCAGTACGCGAGGTAGAACTCCCACATGCGAATGAAGCACTCGTCGAAACCCTGTGCGTGCACTTGCGCCAGATTGCCCAGAAACCGTTTGCGCCATGCCTGCAGGGTGCGCGCGTAGGAATCGCCGAAATCCTCTAGTGCAATCAACCCGAGATCGCTTGCGCGGGTCTTGGCCGCCAGCATTGCGTTGATAGAGGGAATGAAGCTGCCCGGAAACACATGGCGCTTGATGAAATCGACAGCCTTCAATGCTTGCGCGTAGTGGTGATCTTCGATCGTGATCGCCTGGATCAGCGCCAGGCCATCGGGTTTGAGCAGCCGCCCGACCTTTTCGAAATAGACGTCCAGATGTTCGGCGCCAATCGCCTCGATCATTTCGATCGATACCAGCTTGTCGTACTGGCCCTCCAGATCGCGATAGTCGTCCAACCGCAAGGTGACACGGCTTTCCAGCCCAGCTTCTGCGATGCGTCGGCTGGCCAGTGCGTGCTGTTCACGCGAGATCGTTGTGGTGGTGACGTGGCAGCCGTAGCGGCTGGCTGCGTAAAGTGCGAAGCCGCCCCAACCCGTGCCGATCTCGACCACGCGGTCGCCGGGCTTGAGGTCAAGCTTTCGACAGATCACGTCAAGCTTGCGCAGTGATGCGGTTTCCAGCGTGTCGTCTTCGCCGGCCCACATTGCCGAGGAATACATCAGGTCCTGCGACAGGAACAACTTGAAGAAATCGTTGCCGAGGTCGTAGTGCGCGGCGATGTTGCGGCGGCTTCCGGCGCGAGTGTTGCGCCGCATCGCGTGCCAGGCGCGCAGCGCCATGCCGCCCAAGCGTGCGAAACCGTGTTCCATGTTGTTCAGCATGTTGCGGTTGCGAACCAACAACCGCACCAACATGAGCAGGTCATTGCAACGCCACAAACCATCCATGTACGCCTCGCCGGCGCCCACGCTACCGCCCGTCGCGACAGCGCGGTAGAACGCGGCGTCGAACACCTCGACGTGCACCGCGAGATCGGGGTGTTGGTCGGCGGGTGTGCCCATCGCGACGCTACCGACGGCATCCTTCAGCACCAGCCGCCCGTGTTGCAAGACCGCCAGCTGCGTTACCAACCGATCGCGCAGGAGGCGATCGAAACGATTGAAGGTTCCGGACACGGCGGGTTGGGTTGTGACAATGGCATTCATGACGGATCTCCAGGCGTTTCGGGATGGTCGTAGAAGGGATTGCGCTTCAGCCACAGCCGCAGCGCTTGCCAATAGATCGCGCCCACGACCTGCGCGGTCATCAGCGGGTAGCGCCACAGCACGCGCGCCAGCGAGGCGCCGGTCAGCGGCAAGCGTTGCAAATGAAGGTGCGCGTCGAATTCGCGTCGCCTGTTGCGCAGCACGCCCATGTGTACGTGCAAATCGTCGCCGGGTACGGTGAAGCGCCAGTCGTAGCGCCGATCCATCGGCATGAAGGGGGAGACGTGGAAGGTCTTGTCGAACGCCCAGCGCAGGGTGCGGCCATGCATTTCGGCGGTTTCCACCGGCAGCACGTAGGCGTGCCGCTCATGCCAGGGCGTGTTGGTGATTTCGGCGACGACGCAGGCCAGCGTTTCGCCGCCGGCGGCGTAGCAGTAATAGAAACTCACCGGATTGAAGATCAGGCCTGCATAGCGCAGATGCGTCAGCAGGCGGATCGGCCCAACCGGGCGGCGGCCGGTGACCTGCTCGACCCGCTGACGCACGGCTTCCGCCAGTGACAAGTTGGCCGGTGCGAGATAATCGCTGCGGCGAAATTCGGCGAGGTTGTGGCCATGCGCCGACCACAGCCAGCGCTGAGCAAATACCCTATCGATTTCATCAAGATCCAGATAGAGCTGCGCCATGCGATAAGAAAACGCGTGCGGGTGCGGCACCCTCCGGTTGTGCGTCACCGTGCCCTCGTACACCGCGCTGGCCGTCAATGCCGACACGCTACGGGACACGAGCGGGTTCTTGCCGTCCTTTAGGGGATTCCGAAGCGCCTCGCGCGCAAGCGCATTCATGCGGCCCGCTCCAGCGCGAAGGGCACGGAAGGCGTCGCGTGACGCGCTTCGGGCCACGCGACGCCCAGCGCGCGCGCCACCTCGACCGCGCTGCGCATGCCGTCCTCGTGGAAGCCCCAGCCCCAGTACGCGCCTGCAAACCAGGTGCGGCGCCGGCCCTGGATTTCGTGTTTGCGGCGCTGCGCGGCGACCGCAGCACGGCTGTATTGCGGATGCGTGTAGCGCATCCGACGCAGCACCTTGGCGGGATCGACCGCCTCACTCCGGTTGAGCGTGACCACCAGTGGCTCCGGCGTATCAAGGCCCTGCAGAATGTTCATGCAGTAGCTCACCGTGCAGGCGCCCTGCAGGTTGCGCGGGACGAACGCATTCCACGCCGCCCACGCCTTGCGCCGCTTGGGTAACAGGCTGGCGTCGGTGTGCAGCACGACATCGTTGGCCTGATAGGGAATCGCTCCGAGGGTGTCGCGTTCGTGTTCATCCGCATCGGCCAACAGCGCCAGCGCCTGGTCGCTGTGGCAGGCCAGCACCACCTGGTCGAAGCGCGACCGGCTACCATCGTCCGAGCACAACTCGACGCCATGAGCATCGCGGCGCAACGTGCGGATCGGACAGTTCAGCCGTTCGTGCACGCGCCAGTGCGCGCGCATGACTTCCACGTAACGCGCAGAACCGCCGCGCACCACCCGCCATTCAGGACGTCCTGTCACCTGCAACATCTGGTGATTGGCCATGAACTGGATGAGGTAGCGCGCCGGAAAGTCGAGAATCTTTTCCCTCGGTGAAGACCACAGCGCCGACGCCATCGGCACCAGATGCTCGTCGCGGAAGGCAGCGCCGTAACGGTGCCGGGCGAGGTAATCGCCCAGCGTCGGACCCTCGCCTGCAAGCTCCAGCAGCGCTGGGGCCTCGCAATAGAACCTTCGCAGATCGCGCAGCATGCCCCAGAAACGCGGCGACGCAAGATTGCCGCGTTGGCAGAACAACGTATCCAGCGAGGTGGCGCTGTATTCCAGTCCGCTGGCTTCGCTGTGTACCGAAAAACTCATCGTCGTCGGCTGCGAGGCCACGCCGAGTTCATCGAACAGCCGGGTCAGCAACGGGTAATGCTGCCGGTTGTAAACGATGAAACCAGTGTCAATGGCGTAGTGCTTTCCGCGCAACGTGATGCCGTGGGTGTGCGTGTGACCCCCGAAATAATCGTTGGCTTCGAACAGGGTGACCTCGTGCTGGCGCGCCAGTAGCCACGCCGAGGCGAGTCCCGCGATGCCTGATCCGATCACGGCGATGCGCATGGCTCAATGCCTCGCCTTGGTCATGACCCACGCGGGCACCGGATGCAGGTCGTGCACCAGCCCCAGCCACGCCATCAGCTTCAGGCCGTACCAGGTAAAATCGACTTCCCACCAGCGAAAGCCTTGACGCGCGCTGCCCGGAAAGAAGTGGTGGTTGTTGTGCCAACCTTCGCCGAAAGTCAACAGCGCCAGCACGGCGTTGTTGCGGCTGTTGTCCTTCGTGTCGAAGCGGCGCGAGCCGAAGCGATGCGCCAGCGAGTTGATCGTCACCGCGACGTGAAACAGCACCACGGTGGAGACGAAGAAACCCCACACCAGCATCTGGGCGCCGTCTGTGTGCAACGCCGGAGCAAAGTGCGCCAGCAGCGCGCCGAACAGGTATAGCGCGATCGCCAACAGTACGGGTACGGCGATGTCGAAACGATCCAGCCAGCGCAATTCCGGAAACTTCGCCAGATCGGGCACGCGGGTCAGATCGGTGCGAAACGCTCGCGGCGTGAGGAACCAGCCCATGTGGCTCCACAGAAAACCGTGGATCGTCGGAGAATGCGGATCGAGCTCCGTGTCGGCCTTGCGGTGATGGGTGCGGTGGTGCGCCGCCCACCACAGCGGGCCACGTTGCACGCAGGATGCCCCGAGCACGGCGAATACGAACTGCACTACGCGCGAGGTGCGGAAGGTCCGGTGCGAGAAGTAGCGGTGGTAGAAGCCGGTCAACGCGAACATGCGCAGCACGTACAGCACGACCGCAACGATCAGCGCCGCGGGTGACACGCCGACCCACAGCACGCCAAGGCAGCCAAGGTGCAAGGCGACAAACGGCGCCGCGCGCAGCCAGTCGATCCTGTCGGCGCGGGAGTCACCGTCCGAACCTGCCGAAGCGTCCACCCACAAGCGCATCTTGGCGAGCACTTCGCGCAGGCGCGGCGGCGTTGCGTGCGCCAGCTGGGTGGCGGGGTTTGCGAGTACTTGGGTCGATGATCCAGACATCGTCCTTGCTCCATTCGGGACGAAGCTAGATACGTGGCGGGGACGCGAGTGGATGCAGGCGCGCGCAAACAGAAAGCGACAACCGTGCCCGGACGACGGGCACGGCGGCGATCAATCGTGCAAGCGTGTGCGGGTGCCGGCCGCGTCCACGGCTTCGTCGTGCTGGAACCACTGGTTGACGGCATCGCGCAGACGTCGAACGCCGGGGCTGCCATCGACTCTCGCCTGCAGCCTGTGATCGCCCTGCGCGCCGCGCTCGACAATTACGCCAAGGGCTTGCAGGGGCAACGCAACGCGCCGCCAATGCCATGCCACCACGGCGAAGCCGATCGCAGTCAGCACTAGAATGCCCAGCAGCAGCGGCCAAACCGTTGTGACCGGCGGCACGGCAGAGTGCTGCGCAAAGGCGACCAGCGCCGCCGTTCCCTCCTTGGTCCGGATGGGGCTGATCCAACCCCATGCAGTATGGCCATCCGCTTCCAGCTGCAACGCCCGGCCGGCGGCAGGGAGTCCCGACGGCATACGCAGCTTGCCGAACACCGTCGCCATCCACGGCGCTGCATCGCTGGTCAATGGCGGCTCCGACGTTTGTCCCGGCGATACAATCAGGCCCATGCCGGCACGGGCCAAACTGGAAACCTCGTTGACGAAGCGGCCATCCAGTTGCTGCGCCGTCAGCAACAATCCCTGCAGGGCGCCCGCGCGCAGCAGTGGTTCGACCACGACCTGCAACACGCGACCGTCGTCGACCCAAAGGCCATTTGCGGGTTTGCGGGTGGCGATCACCTGCTTCACCAACGGATCGCGTTGCAGCGCTTTGGCGCGGACGAGGGAAAGTCCCGAGGACGCCACGTCCCTGCCATCCGGGTCGAGCACCATCGCCAAGTCGAAACCGTGGCGGTCCTGTGACAGCAGGTCGATGATGGACGTCTTGTCGATCGCGTTGTCCTGTGCCGGGTTCGGAATCAGCGACTGCGCCATGTAATCCACGAACGATGGGTCGCCTGCCAGCGTGTCGGCGCGCAGTCGCAGCAGGGCCACGCGATCCTTCTGCAAGTGCACCGCGATGCCGCGCACATCCGAGAGATGGGCAAGACTGCGTTCCCGCGCGGCGTGGCTGGTGTAAGCCAGTACGCCGAGCACGCTGAGGACGGCCAGGACCGCGACCAAGGCCAGTCCCGTAAGCAGTGAACGGGTGGCGAGTGTCACGGCGAACCGCCCACGTACAACTGCGTCGGCACCGCCGGCATGGATACGCTCAGCATTTGCGCGACCGGTTTGCCCACGGGCAGGTCCACGGACATGCGGACGGGTTTGGCGCGGGGGTTCCAGATGTGCAGCGTCCCGAGCCCTTCGGGCAGATCCTGGAAGACGAAACGGCCATCGGCGCCGAGTCGCGCCACGTAACGGGTCGGCACGACCAGCAAATTCAGCGCCATCGCATGGTGTACGTGGCAACTGATCAGCACCAGCCCTGCGTGCGTGAATGTGTGTGAAACGCTGCTGCCACCGGCCTGGTAACCGATATCGAACACCGAGCCAGGTGTCACCGAGTAAACGTTGTGCCGGAAATCGTCGAGATTGGTGAACTTGATCGTGCTGCCGAGTGACACCGCCATCGCACGCGGGTCGAAGTGCCGGTTGTGGGTGAATACGGTGTAGTTGCCCGGAACCGGTAGCACGTTGCGCGCAGCCGGCACGAAATAGACGATGGTTTGCGCGTAATCAGCGGGCGACACCCTCTGGCCGTGCGACCCTGTCAAGTCAACATGACCGGTCAGTTCCACCAATGCTATGTGCGGCGGAGTGGCCGAAGCGCGTCTGGCATGCTCGGCTTTGCGCGTTGCGCCGCGCATTTTTTCGGCGACGTGAGGCCGGTGTCCTACTGGCACCGGCTTCGGAGTACGCGTCACGCCGGGCGGCTCCGGTGCACTCGGCATGCTGGATGCCGGAGCGGGTTTGAAGGCTTGCATCGTCACCGTGACCACGGGCGCAGGTGTGACAGGTTTGGATACGGTGGTCGCAGGCGCAGGCGGTGCCAAAATGGCAGCGAGCGGTGGCGGTTTGGCGACGGGTTGCGGCGGTGTCATGGCGCAGGCGGCGAGCAGCAGGCATGCCGCCATCGAAGCTGCGTAACGGATGAACATGTGGAATCCCCCTTGACTGGAAGCGCACGGGGCGGCCCGTGCAACGGACCACCCCGCGTGCATGGCGGCTACTTGGTGATGATCACGTGTCCCATCGGCGCGAGTTTGGCCAGCAGCTTGTTCTGTGCGCGGAACGGGATGTGGTGGGCACTCATCGCCTTCTGCAGGTCCACCACCAGCGCATTGAAGCCTGCGCGGGTGACGCCCATGTCCTGGTGGACATCTTTCATGCTGGCGCCGTGATAGCTGCAAGGGCCGTCCAAGATTACGCAGAACTGTTCGACCAGTTCCTTCTTGATGTGCACACGATCGACGGGCGCGAAGAACGGATGGGTGACCGGATCGGCCATCAGGTTGTCCATGAAGGTGTTGACCAGCGCCACCAGCCCGGCCTTGCCGCCGAATTCGGCGAACACCGGCTTGAGGGCCGGATCGCGCGGTGCCGACGAGTAGAGATCAGGTGGCGTGGGTGCAGACGAAGACGCCGGCGCCGGCATGGTGTTCTGCGCCAGTGCCAGTGGCCCGGCCAGAAGTCCGGCCGTGAGGATGGCTGCGATTGCATATGACTTGACGAGCATTTTGGTTCTCCAGTCGGAAAGGTCAGAAGCCCACCTGCACGGATGCGTACAGGCCGTGCTGGTGCTTCTCGATCACGATGTTGCCGAGGTCGGCGTAGGCCAGCGTCAGCGAAACGTGCTGGTTAGGCGCCCAGGCCACGAAGGCGTCGTACCAATCGTCTTCCTGGGCGATGCTGAGGTTGTTGGGCTTCTGCCGGTATTCGGCGCCGATCGCGAGATGGCGGTTCAGCAGGTACGCCACCGAGCCTTCGAACTCGGCCTGATAACCATTGTGCTTGTCGCCGCCGAAACCGAGGATGCCGATCTGGTTGGCCTCGGTGAATCGCACCGTGGCGTTGACCAGCAGGCTTTGCGCAAGGAACAGCTTGGTGGCGCTGACGTAGTAATCGACACCGCTGGCCCGCTTGGCGCCGACGAATTGCACCACCGCGCCCTGATTGTTCTTCTTGTATTGGGCGCCCACCGCGACTTGCGGCAGCCAGCTGTCTTGGTCGAGCACGAGGTCGCCGAACAGCCGCACCTTCACGCCGATGATGTCCTGCTGGAAGGTGAAGCCGCGTCCGAGCCCCAGCGCGGCGCCGACGTTTTCGGTATTGAACTTCTGCTGCGCGACCGACAGTTCGACGCGGTTGAACACCCCCACCGCGACGCCATAGTCGTCGAGGTGGTAGTCCTGCACGTCGACCCGGGTGTAGAAGGCGCTGGCGCCGACCTGGCCGCTGCTGTCATATCCGCCGATCACCGCCCATGGCGTCAGGCCGCCGCCCGCCGCGCCTCCGATCTCGGACACGCCACCCGTCAGCAGCAGCTTGCCGCCGGTCAAGGGTTGTTGGGGGGTGTCCTGGGCCAGGGCCTGCGTCGATACCAGCCCCCCGATCAGGATCAACCCGCCGAGCATTGCAGCCCGGCCCCATTTGTGCTTGCTTCGCATTGCTGCATCCTCCATTCCGGACGCGGAGTTGCGCCGTCATGGCAGATACGGGGCTCAGAGGAAAAAAGATGCAGGGAGGCTTTCAGCGAATGCGGCGGTGATGCAACCGCGCATGCATGCAGATCGGCATCGGACGCCATAATCCGCGAACGAGGGCGTGGCCGTACAAACCGGAACCGGGTCAGACACTCCGTCCAGACCTGGACGGCCGGTCAACCGACGGTGAATGCGAGACTTGCTCAATAGCCACGGCAGCCTGATGCATGTTCGAGCTGAATATCCGGGCTGCCGATTCGATGCTTGAACGAAACGCTTTGCGGCGAGTGCGCGGTGAGCCATTCCTTCAATTTCTCCGGCGGCATGGGCCGGGCGATGAAGTAGCCTTGGGCGCTATCGCAATGCAGTGCGCGCAACAGATCAAGGCATTCCCGCGTTTCCACTCCTTCAGCGGTGACCAGCAATCCCATGGTGTGGCCAAGTTCGATGGTCGCCTTCACGATCGCCGCGTCGTTGCCATTCATGTCTGTCAGCTGAGCGAGGAACGATTTGTCGATTTTCAGTTCATACGCCGGCAAGCGCTTGAGCTGTGACAATGACGAGTATCCCGTTCCAAAGTCGTCGATGGAAAGCTTCACGCCGCACTTGCGCAGACGATTGAGGACACTTATCGAATAGCTCGTGTTGCGCATGACCGCACTTTCCGTGATCTCCAGTACCAGTTTCTCCGGGGCCACCACCTGCTCCTCCAGCCAACGCGTGAGCTTCAAGGGAAGCTCCGCGTTCAGGAGATCGAGGGCCGACAGGTTCACCGAAACGCTGGGTTCGATGCCCTGCCCGCGCCAGATGCTGACCTGACGAATCACCTGCAACAGGACACATTCGGTCAGTCCCCTGATCAATCCCGATTGCTCGGCCAAGGGAATGAATTCGTCGGGAGGAATGAGCCCCAGTTCCGGATGCCGCCAGCGTGCCAGCGCTTCCAGGCTCGTCACAGCCCCGTCGGCGATGTTGGCCTTGGGTTGATAGTGCACGACGATTTGATCGTCGTCGATCGCGTGCCGCAATTCAGCCAGCAACCTGAGGCGATACATGTAGATCTCGTCCCGTCCCGTGGCATAAACCTGCCAGCGACGTGCGTGCTGCTTGGCTTCGTACATCGCAAGATCGGCCCGCCGCAACAACACGTTCGCATCGTCGCCATGGTCCGGATGAACGGCGATGCCGATGCTCGGCTCGAGATTGACATGCAAGTCGTTCAGCAGCACCGGGGCCTTGAACGCGGTTTCGAGCTTTTCAGCAACCGCGATTGCTGCAGCAGTATCGGCACCTTCCAGCACGACAAGGAACTCGTCGCCCCCGAGCCTTGCCACGTAGTCCTCTGCGCGAATCAGAGACTCTAGCCTGTGTGCGAACTCCACCAGAACCCGATCGCCAACATCATGACCGAGCGTGTTGTTGATTTCCTTGAACCGGTTGATGTCGATCATCAGCATCGCGAAGAAGCTTTGATCGCGCTTTGCCCGTGCCAAGGTCCTGTGCAAATGATCGAGCAATGCGGCGCGATTGGGCAGTCCGGAGAGCGCGTCATGGAACGCCTGGAACGCGATGCGTTCTTCGCGCTCGGCGACCGCGGACTTCATGCGATTGAAGGCAAGCGCCAGTTGCGACATCTCATCGCGGCCGGGCACTTCCACGGCGCCCGCATAATCACCGGCGGTAACCCGTTCGGCCGCGCCCACCAAGGCGTGCAGCGGCCGGCTCAGATTGCGGGCCAGCAGCACCACCAGCATGGCCGCGATCAGGAGCGCCACCACCGCGATGAAAAGTAACTGCCAGCGCAACACAAAATACGGCTCCAGCGCCTGCTGCAACGGACTCTGCAATACCGCGGTGACCGAACGGAAAGCCGGGTCGGCCAATGGCAGCAGCAAGGTCATCTGCTCCGCACTGCCACGGCCGATATCCGCAATCGCGACGGCGCCCGAAGCTCTGGGTTGCACGGACTCAGCCTCCAAGGCGGCGGTCATTTCGGCTGGCGTTGCGGGCACGATGTGTGCCGTCGCGCCGTGGCCAGTGTGCATCAGGAATGAGATGTGGAGGGAGGTCAGGGCGCGCGTGTCGGCGGCAAGTCTGCCGTCCATGGCGTTGCCCGCGCATACCCAGGCGATCGGAACGGGGGCGTACACGGGTACGATCGCGACCTGGTAGGGGCGGCCGCCAAGTCCCGAAACTTCCGCCAGCGGCCCACGGCCTTGTGCTCGCCCGAAAATATTCGAGCAGAAACGGCCGGCGCCCGTCGGAGCATCCCTGGTGCCGGCAACGACCGTGCCGTCGCGCTGAACCAGAAAAGCAAAATCTGCCTTCGCACGTACTGTTTGATTGGCGAGGGCCGATGCGATGGTGAGACGGTCGCCCGTGGCGATCGCCTGCTTGAAGGCGAAATCACTTGCCAGCGCCGCCAGGTTCTGTTCGAGCTGGGCATTGCGGGTGGAAAGCAATCGCTTGAATACCCGGCCGCCGACTTCCAGCGCCTGCTTCGCTTGCGTCACGGCGCTGTTGCGCGTGGACCACGAGACGGCGGCGAAGCTGCACACTTCCAGCATCAGCACCAAGCCCAGCATGGCAAGAGCCAGCTTGGTCTGGAAGCGGCGCGGGCTCGCAAGATTCATGGCCGGCCCGCGGGCTATTGCCGATCGTGGGGATGGAGGGGCGGGACAATCTTGACGCCGAGATCCAGCACATAAGGCTGTGCTTCGGCGAGTTCCACGTCCTGTTGCACGTGTTGGCCGGGCGCATCCAGGCCCGGCTGCCAGATGGTCACCCGATATTTCCCCGGCGGGATACCGGTCAGGGACGCGCGGCCGTTCGCGTCGGTTTTGGCATACCACGGTGTCGTGACCACGTCGATGTAGCCAAGCATCCAGTCATGGATGTTGCAGCCCAGCACCACCACCCCGGGTTTGTCGAACAGCACGGGCTGCGCGTGGACGCCTTTGTACAGCGGCAGGTCGAAGGTCTTGGCCGGCGAAAAGGAGTACACGTCGTGATGCACGTTGTCGCTGTTGGGGAAGTGCACCAAGGTGCCGACCGGTACGACCAGCACGTGCGGCACGAACCTGCTGTGCCGCTGATCCATGATCGCCTCGCCGCGATAGACGGCAGGTGGCGCCGCGCCGTCATCGGGCTCCAGCGTGATGACCGCATTCGCCACCGGCGAGCCGTTGCTCTGGTGGATGCGGGCCTCCAGAGCCGCCGCGTGGGCAGCCATGCAGCAGAGCACGCCGACGAAGAAAAAAACCGCGCGCCGGACGGTTGATCGAAAGCCGGTTGATTGAAAGCATGTCGTCATCGTGTCATTCCCCTCGAATGCAGCGTTAACCGCCCGCATAAGAACTGCCGGACGCGCGAAGAAGAAACCTTGCGCTCCACGCCTCGACACGAAGTCCGCCGGCGAGCCCGCGTGAAACGAAAAAGTGTCCGGGGGCAACCGCATTCACGTCATGGCTCCGCTCGACATGCTTTGAGTGCCCATCGACATGCAATTGCTTGGATGAAAATTCACAGCATCGACTGTTCGGAAGCATGTACCGTGCCAATCATTTGCATCTCCGGGGATCTGCTGGCCGATATTGCGCTTTGTCGGCGCCGCAATATATGCAACGACATTCATTGATACCGTTTTGCTGTGGGTTACCGATCATGGTTTTGCAGCCACCAGCGGCAGGCTGTGCCGGCGACCCATTCGCCATCGTCGCCGGAGGAATGGATATACACGGGCAGAATCCGCGCATGTTCGGCTCACGCTGCGCTTAGGGCGGGGTTGTTGCCTGACCGCGGGTCGCGGCGGCGGCACACGATGGCGGTATTCATGGCACAGGCCGGTAAACGGCCGTCTCAGGAACCGCGCTGGACGCTATCGCTGGGCGCGTAAAGCATCGCCACCTTGTTTCCACTCGCGGAAGGCGCCGCGCCAATCGTGCCCTTGGCGATCACCGGACCGGTAGGTTGGCCCGTGGGCGAACCGCCGGATGGTTCGACCGAGACCGCCAAGGCCGCAGTCGGTCCCAGTCGCGCCAGCAGCGTCCGAGCAAGCGGGATGGTGGTCGGAGCGCTCCTGTCGATCATGCCAACCGCGATCGGCTTTTGTCCGGCGGGAATCAGCCACAGTTCGGGCGCGCGACCAGCCGGTAGATTCTGAGGTTTGGCCGGCACAATGATCATGCGCGCGTGCTGCAAGTCCATCGTCGCGGTCCAGCCCACCTGACCGTTGGTCTGGGTAATGGTCGACGCCATGTAGGCGACGCTGGGCGGCGTGACACGCCAGCGCGGCACCACGATCAGCGCAATGATGCAGGCTGCGGCAATCGCCCCGGCGCTGAACGCCAGCAAGCGCCAGAAGGCGAGGCTGTTCCACACCCCGCGCTGTTCTCGAGTCGCAATTTGCTGTTGTGTCCTGGCTTCAAGCGTCTTCTGCAAGCGTATCCAGACATTTTCCGACGGCGCGACGGGCGCAATATCCTCGGCCAGCGGCACCAGGTACCGCTGCCAGCGTTCGACTTCTGCCGCAGCCTTGGGATCCGACGCAAGCTCCCGCTCGACCGCCCCGCGCGCGTCAGCGTCCAGTACGCCGAGCACATACTCGGCGTAACGCGGATCTTCGGGCTCGTGGTCGATAGGTGTGTTCACGGGTTGTTCGATGTTTCCAGACAGGTGCGGAGACGGATCAGGCTGCGTCGGATCCAGCTTTTCATGGTTGCCAGCGGCACGTTTTCGCGATCCGCCAATTCGTTATACGTGGCACCGGTGTAAAAGGCTGCACGCACCGCCGATTTTTGCTGGGTACCCAGCGCATCGAGGCAACGCTCAAGCCGTTGCCGTTGAACGCTGGCTTCGGTCATAGCCTGCGGATCGGGATCGGGGTCGGTCAGATTTTCCGCCGTGGCGTCATCCAACGGCGCCTCACGATGCTTACGCAGGCGGTCGATGCACTGATTGCGCGCCAAGGTGATCAACCACGTCATCGCCGCCGCACGCGATGCATCGAAACTTCCGGCACGTTGCCAGATGGAAATGTAGACGTTCTGCAGCGCGTCTTCGGCCGCGCCGCGTTCGCGCAGCATGTGGAGGCACACACCGAACAATTTCGATGAGGTGCGGCGGTAGAGGTTGGCAAAAGCATCCCGCTCACCGCGTGCGGTAGCCCGCATCAGGTCTGCGAGCTCGGTGGAATCACCCGGTGATGCGATGGTCATTCATCAAGCATTGCAGCTTGGCTGCCGTGCCGCAAGCGAAAGTGAACCCGAGCGTAGCGGGGACGCGGCGTTGCCGACCCCCGATTGACCCGAAAGCTGCCAGTCGCGAATGTCGCCGCACAGCTACAGGTGATCAACGTCCGGGGTTCCATCGGCGAGCTATTGACAGCAACTGGCGGGGGGTCCGACCGAGGCCGTGTGAAAGCTCCCTTGCGATCTATGCTCACATTGGCAACAGTTCGATTTGGAGCGTTTGCAGAGCGGAAATTCGCATCTACGCGAACTCTCGTGGGCATCGTGAGGCAGCCTTTTCCACGAACTTGGAGTTTTCACACAGCCTCGATCGATTTGGTCTCTCGGGCCCGATAGGCAACCGCGACCGTTGACGGCCACAATGGCCTGCGCGCTAGCGACAGCGCCCGCGATCTTTCACGCGATCTTGCATCTGCTGCTTGGCGAGTAGCTCCTTGGCCAGCCCGATGAAGTGTTCGCGCTCGGTCTGTGCTGGCGGCATGCTGCTCACGAACTGCTTGATCTGTTGCGCCAGCTTTGGCTGGCCTGCTTGCTCGAAGGCCGCCGCCAGCGTGTTCCATGCCCGGCGAACTTTCCGCTGCTTTTCCTTGGCCGCTTTCGCCCACAATTCTTCGGCGCCATCGTTGCCCCTGGATGCCGTCAAGACGGTTTGCGTCAGCTTCCATTTGGTGACGCGCGTGGCTTTTCGCGCGTCCATGTGCCGGATGGCTTGGCGCTGACCCTTGCGCACCACCCCGCGCGCACGCCGGGGCGTGGCTTCGGCGATGACGCCACGTCCGCGCAGTTCCGCTGCGAACGACTCTCTCCAAGCTTGCAGATCGGCCTTGCGCGGATTCAGCGATTGACCACGTCGACCTCGCCGCTTGACGGTCAGGTGCGCATGCGGATTTTCCGGGCGCTTCGGATCGGCATCGCGATTGTGGTGCGCAAGCAGATAGTCGTAGTCTCCCCCAAAGGTCTTCTGCGCGAACGCTCTCGCCGCCTCGGCCACGGCGTGTTGATCCGTGCCCGGCGGCATCGACAGGATCAGGTTGATGGTGTCCCGGGTGCTCTTGCGTCGGCCCACCCCATCGGCCCACCATTCTTCGGCCACCTCGCGCACTTCCCTTGCGCCTTCGATACGCTCACCGTTCTCGCGCTCGCCGGTGAGCTTGCCGTTGCGGGTGATGTAGGCCAGGTGTTCCTTGATGCCCCTAAGACCTCGGGCACTGCCGGTGACCTTGACCATCACTTCCGGTCGCCGACGCGCGATGCGCCCGATCTGGGCACCAGTCAGACGCATCGATCGCTTGCGGGGGGCCCTGGCCCGCTTGGGCCGTACCGGCGTCTGGAAGACCAGCCCGGCTGTACCCAGAAGGGTATCCTCGAGATCATCGCCCATCGCGGTGGCCTCGGTGGGTGGCGCGTGTCACCGTGTCGGTCACCGCCCGCCGCAACTGTTCAACGCTGGCCCCCAAGGCTTGCAGCTCCAGATGGCCGTCCAGGAAGCGATCGCTGCGCTGCAGGAGGTGCAGAACCTTGTTGAGGTTGCGTCCGAGTGCGCCCAGCTCCCGCAACGCCTCGCGGAGCTCATTGAGCTCCTCCCTGGCAAACGGTACGGCGTCTTCAAGCCGGTGTCGCAGTTGCCGAACGATCCAAGCCTGCGCCGAATAACCTTCCGGTTCGGCCAAGGCCCGAATCGCCCTGACCTCCTCAGGCCGCAAGCGCAGTTTGATCTGGCCACCATACCCACCCCGGCCACCGCGCGTTCCAGTGGCCGAAAGCGGCAAGGTTGCGCGGGAGGCCTGCGCCAGCACAACCGCCACCATGCGCCGAAGCAGCATCGATTCGGTCAAACCCTCTTGGCTGGCCAAGGCACGAAAGCGCTGCTTGATCTCCGGCTTGCAGCGGGTTTGCAGGGTCGATGGACCTTCCTCGACCGGGGTGTGCGGGGGAAAACCCGTCATACATTGTCCCCGGCACACCTATCCTGCACTAGCTCATTCTTCCCCCTCCAAATGTTTAGCCGCTGAACACGGGGACGGCTTGGGTCGATGCCTGATGTCAGCCGGCTGACATCGCGATACGGGGTGTCGAGGTGCGCATACCCGGCGCGCAAGACGGATTCTTCCTTCCGCCGCGATGTGCGTGTCCGATCTTCAGCATGCTGAAGATTGCTGTGCTCCACGCCAAGGCAAAGAGGTCTTGGGTAAGTGGCAGGCAATTCTTCCCATGCCGGCCCGTTTCTTGGTTGGACGAATGTCAGCATGCTGACATTGCGAGGCGTGGTTTCGACGAGGACTGGGAAAAGTACAGCGCGCTGTACTTTTGCCTGACTGCCGACGACGAGAAAGGGAGCGACGGAAGAGGGAGCGTCCACGCTCCGACGCAAGGTTTTGCAGAAGGCTGATGGCATCGCGTGTTCCTGCGCGCACACGCCGAATTGCGTGCGCGGCCTTTGAACGGGCGATGCCTACTATCTACATCGGAACGGAAAAATCAAACAGCCTGTCCCGGCTCATCCCAGGCAATCCAAGTCATGAAAAGTTGAGCGTGCGAAGCAGCCCTCAACGCGCAGCTTTCCGGATCGGTACGACGTTGCCACCCTGCTTCAGCATGTCCAGATAGTCCGCCCACTGCTGCATCATTTTGCGCCGCTGCGGCAAGTACTCGGCATGGTTGTAGGCAGCCTTGATCTTGTTGCGCTCGGCATGGGCCAGTTGACGCTCGATTACGTCGGAGGACCAGCCCTGTTCGTGCAGAAGCGTGCTGGCCATGCTGCGAAAGCCGTGCCCGGTCATTTCGTCACCGGTGTAGCCAAGGCGGCGCAGCGCAGCCGTTACCGTGTTCTCGCTCATGGGCTGCTGCATGCTGCGGATGGACGGGAAGACGTAGCGCCCGACTCCAGTCAGCGGATGGAGTTCGCGTAAGATCGCCACGGCTTGCTCCGACAGCGGCACAAGGTGCGTCTCGCGCATCTTCATACGCTCTGCCGGGATGCGCCACTCGCCCTTGTCCAGATCAAACTCGGCCCACTCGGCTTTGCGAAGCTCCCCCGGCCGCACGAAGGTCAACGGCGCAACCTTCAACGCACAGCCAACGACCAGGCTGCCGGCGAACGTGTCTATGGCACGCAACAGTTCGCCCACCTTCGCTGGATCGGTAATGCTGGCATGGTGTCGGGTCTTGGTCGTCTTCAGCGCGCCGCGCAGGTCACCGGTTGGGTCGCGCTCAGCTCGGCCGGTGGCCACGGCATAACGAAACACCTGCCCGCAGACTTGCTTGAGGCGTTGCGTCGTTTCCAGTTTGCCGAGCGACTCAATACGACGAAGCACAGCCAGCAGCTCCGGCGCAGTGATTTCGCCGATAGGGTGCGTACCGATCCACGGGAAGGCGAAGGACTCCAGCACCCAACGCACTTTGTCGCGTGTCGTGTCAGCGAGATGATTGCGGCCGGCCAGCCATTCATCCGCAACCGCCTGAAACGTGGTCGCGGACAACATTCGCGCATTCATTTTCTCGATCCGGCGTTGCTGGCTAGGGTCGGTACCGTGCGCCACCAACCTGCGCGCTTCATCTCGCCGCTGGCGGGCTTCGACCAACGTGATTTCGGGATACGCGCCAAGGCTAAGCATTTTGGCTTTCCCCGCGAAGCGGAAGCGGAAGCGCCACAGACGCGAGCCGTTCGGTACGACTTCGACACACAGGCCGCCCGCATCAGCGACGCGGTACAGCTGGGTTTTCGGCTTCAGGTTGCGCAACTTGGTATCGGTCAGCATGTGGGAAATCGCTTCAACGGGTGTGTGAGTAGAGGTCTTCTTAACAAGCAAATAAACGCGAGATCACCGCAATTCTACTCACGCCAAGCTCGGGCTGCAACGGGACACGTTCGAACGTCATTCAACAAAAAACCCGCATGGATAGCGGGCTTCAAGGGATTCTCGGGATGATTTTGGACATCGTGGAACAGGGCACTGATGCCGGCAGTCCGACTCGAACGGACGACCTACTGATTACAAATCAGTTGCTCTACCAACTGAGCTATGCCGGCGATCGGATGGGTGGACGGCCGGGT
>JBOHYV010000011.1:0-18035 GCA_050738135.1 Rhodanobacteraceae bacterium
TCCCTCGGAAAGTGTGAGTCGCGGCAATGCCACGCTTTTCTTCCCCCTTCCCTCGGAAAGTGTGAGTCGCGGCAATGCCACGCTTTTCTTCCCCCTTCCGCAGGAAGGGGGATTGAGGGGGATGCGGCGCGGACCCCCTTCCTTCGGAAGGGAGTGTGTCAATTATGCTGCTCCAGGTCCCGAGTTGGAGCCCGCCATGAGCGACACCATTTTCGACAAGATTCTGTGCCACGAGCTTCCCGCCGATGTCGTGTACGAAGACGACGAGATTCTCGCGTTCCGCGACATCAAGCCGCAGGCGCCGGTGCACGTGCTGTTCATTCCAAAAAACAAATCGCTGCCCACCTTGAACGACTGCGGCGAAGCCGATGCCACGTTGCTCGGCAAGTTGCTGCTGGCCGCGTCTGCGTACGCCAAGCGCGAAGGCTTCGCCGACGCTGGTTACCGCTGCGTGATCAATTGCAACCGAGGCGGCGGCCAGACGGTGTTCTACCTGCACATGCACCTGCTGGCGGGCAGGCAAATGCCGGAACGCATGTCCTGACGCGCGACCCGATGTGACGACGCCCGCTTGCGCGGGCGTCGTCAAGGTGTGATGAAGGCAACCGCTCAGCCTTTCTTCGGTGGCGGCGGCGGTGCCGGGCGCGGCACCACGATCACGCGTGGGGAGTAGTACCACGGGCCGTATCCCCACGGTCCCCAACCGCCGCCGCCCCAGAACGGGTCGCCCCACGGACCCCACGGACCCCACGGACCCCATGGGTCGTACACACGCGTGTAACGCGGAAGGGGTTTCCAAAGGTAGACGTTGTTGGCCACGACCTTCGGGTAGGTATAGTCGAACTTGCCGATCTTGTGCCGAACAGTCCCGTCGAGGGTACCGGTTACCGTGATTTCGCGACCCTTGGCAAACACCTCCGGGTCGTAGAAACCTTGCTTGCAGGCAACAAACCGGCCGAGGCTCTGCTCACCGGACTGCGGGCGTGCCTGCGAATCGAGGGGTCGTGCGAGCACGAAGAAACAGGTTTGTTGTTCGCGCGGCTCGGTCTTGATGATTTCGCCGCCCCAACGCACCGGCGTCGAGTTCGCGGCGCCGCTGTGCGCGGCGGCCAGGCTCACCGGCGCGTAGTTGCCGGCGATCGGTTGCGGGATCGTGGCGCAGCCGCCCAAGGCCAGCGCACCCACGATGGAAAAGAGCAGGACGCGACGCGACATGAGGCTTCTCCCGGCAGACATGCCTATTTGACCACACGGCGGGGGCGAAAATTGCGAACGTTACGAGAAAAATCCCGGGCTCGTTCAGGTGGCGGTTCAGGAAACGCGTAGCGCAGCACGAGGTATTCGGAAGCCAGCTTGCGCACCGCCGGCGCCCAACCGGGCAGCTCGCTTGCGGTGCGCCGGTAGAAGTCGCGCGGGCCCTCCGCGTGGCCGCGTACGATGCCGAGCCGGGCAAGCTTGCGTTGCAGGCGCCATTGCGCGGCAGCCAGTGCGTCGCGCGGCTTGCGCCGCGGACGCAGCGACGTCAGCAGCGCCCCCAGTCCCAGCGCCAGCAAGACGACGATGGCCAGTGCGGCCCCGAGCATCCGCACCGTGGTGTGCGCGATGCCGAGCGGATGGAACAAACGGCTCTGTGTCAGGGCATCGAAACCGACCACGGTTTGCCCCCACCAGCGGTTGATCACGTCCAGCCGGTCGCGCCACGGCAGCGACCAGTCACTGCCGCCCCCGCCCACGTCGTCGGCCGCGCCGCCGGTGCTGGCAAGGATCACGCGGCTGACTGCTGCGGTCGGATCGACCCGCATCCAGCCGCGTCCGGCGAGCCAGACTTCCGACCATGCATGCGCGTCGGATTGGCGGACCAACAGGTAGTGCGCGAAATCATTCCAGTAGCCGCCCTGATAGCCGACCACGACGCGCGCCGGGATGCCGGCCGCGCGCATCAGGAAAGTGAAAGCGCTGGCGTAGTGCTCGCAGAATCCGGTTTTGGTGTCGAACAGGAAATCGTCGATGCTGTTGCGCCCCAACGGCGGCGCATCGAGGTCATAGACGAAACCGCCGTTGCGGAACAGATCCAGCGCATCGCGGACGATCCTGGCGGCATTCCCGCCGGTCGCCGCGCGCCAGTGCTTGGCAAGGGCACGTGCACGCGGGTCGAAACCCCGGGGTAGTTCCAGCGCTGCGGCACGCAGGCGTGGGTCGAGGCCGTCCGGTGCGAGGCGATAATCGGTCGCGGAGGCAACGCGGTAGCGCAGGACGTGGTCGATCGACTTGGATGAGCGCAGGGTGCGATCGGGCGCCATGGCTGCGCCTTCGGGTTTGTCGATCGGTACGTCAAGCGCGAACATCCAGTGCCTGTGACTGGGCATCAGCGTGACGTCGTAATGAGTGATCGGGCCTTGCACGCGGATCGGCGCGGGCGGCCAGGGCCGCCGGGAGGCGGGTCCGGGCAGCCACGCACGGCCATCGAATTTCCACAGCACCATGCCGCGAAAGTAGCGCCGGCTTTGCGGCGGCGGCGGTTCATCGAAACCGATTCGCATCGCGACGGCGTTGTCCGTCAGCAGTGAATGCAAGTCGCCTGGCGCCATGCGGTCGGTCATGCCGGTGCGCGCGGCACCATTGCCGGGCGCGCCCCACAGTGGCGTACCCAGCCGTGGGATCAACAGGAAGCCGAGCAGGGCAGCAGGCAAGCCTGCCGCCAGCGTCACGGCACCCGGCTTGAGGGCCGGCAACCAACCGGACTTTGGCAGCCCCGGTTCCAGCGCGCGCAACGTCGCCAGCGCAGGCAACAACATCAAGCCGACGATGATGGTGAAGCCCAGCGACTGGTCGAACAGCAATGCGGCCATCAGGATGAAGCAGGCGAACCCGACCGCCATGCGCGCGTCGCGTATCGTTTCGGTCTCCAGTACTTTCAGCACCAGCAGCCCGCACACGACGGCAGCCCCGGGAGTGCGCCCGAACGGCGTGCCGTACACCGCGGTGACCACCGCCGGCACGACCACCAGCATCACGATCCGCAACCATGCCGGAACGCGCCGTCGATGCTGTCGGCGCTGCCACCAGCGTGCGCCGAGAACGGCAACCAGCGCGGCGGTGTACCAGGCGGGCAGGTGTGCGACGTGCGCACCCAGCACGCACAATACCGTCACGCACAGCAGGTTGAAGGGCAGCGCGTCCAGCGACGACGCGACGACGCGGGTTCCTGGCGGTGCGCGTCCGCGCCTCATGGCAATTCCGCGAGTGCGATCAGGCAGCGGTGGTAGTGGGCGGCGTCGCTGCCGGGCCCCAACGGGCGATGGTTTTCCAGCACCAACACCCATGGATGTGCCGCGGTATAGGCGTCATGCACCCAGCCGGTCAGGCGCGAGATCCGGGTTTCCCGATCCATGCCAGGCAGTGCGCTCCAGTCGAACCTGAGCGGTTGGCCGGGCGCGGCGCGATCGAATTCGCGCACCAGCAAGTGGTCGTGGCGGGCGCTGGCTTTCCACGCAACGTGCCGGATCGGATCGCCTGCGCGGTAGTCGCGCAAACCGGCGAACTCGTCGCCGCCGGCGATGCGTTCGTTGAGGTCGTCGTGGTGCGCGGGCGGTTTCGCGTCGTGCAGGATACGCGGATACACCAGCACGCGTTGCGCAGGGGTAATCCAGCTCCAGGCCCGGAACAGACCGAACGGCAACGTGCTCGACACCCGCATGCGCGGAACGTCCACCCAGCCGCGCGTTTCGGTCGGAAGCGTGACATCGGCGCGGCTCACGCCGGCATCCAGTGGACAAGGCTGTTCCAGTTCGTCCACCGCAATCCGCAACCCGTGGCGGGCGCGGTGATCGTCGGCAAAGCCCAGATGCAGCGGCAGCCGCGCGCCGCAGAATCCGTGCCCGGCGTGCAGCGAACGCAAGGTCAGGTCGTGCAATTCACGCCAGGTGAGCAGCATGCTGCCGGCCAGCGCCGCGCCCAGCATGCAGGTCAGCAGCAGCGCCGAATTGTTCTGATAGTTCAAGGCGCCGACGAGCATCACGACCAGCAGCAACGCGAAGCCGAAACCGGCGGACGTCGGCACGATGTAGATGCGGCGGCGGTCAAGGCGCACCGGCAGTGCTTCCGGCCGGCGCCTGCGCCCGCGCGTGTCTCCAAGCGGCCAATGCCGGAGGGGCGCCGCGAAATCGGGACGTTCGCCGTGCGCGCGATCCACCATCGGTTCACTCCACCGCGACGGTTTCCAGCAGCGCCTGCGCCAGGGCGTCGCGTGCAACATTGCGTGCGGGGATCAGACGATGCCCCGCGACCGCCACGAACACGGCCTGCACGTCTTCGGGCAACGCATGATCGCGATCGCCCAGCAGTGCCCATGCGCGCGCGCAGGCCAGCAATGCAAGTCCCGCACGTGGTGACAGCCCGGTACGGATATCGTGGTGCTTGCGGCTGGCGGCGACGAGCGCCTGAACGTAGTCCAGCAACGCGGGACTAGCCACCACCGCGTGCGCCTGGCGGCGCAGCGCCATGATTTCCGGGGCCGTCAGGCAAGCTGTCAGCCGACTTGTCATGCAAGCGCGGTCTTCGCCGGTCAACAACCTGCGCTCCGCTTCGGCGTCGGGATAGTCCAGCGCGATCCGGAGCATGAAACGGTCGAGTTGCGAATCCGGCAGCGGATAGGTGCCGGCCATGTCCAACGGATTCTGGGTGGCGACCACAAAGAAGGGTTGCGGCAGCGTGCGACTCACGCCATCGACCGTGACCTGGCCTTCGGCCATCGCTTCCAGCAGCGCACTCTGGGTTTTCGGCGTGGCGCGGTTGATTTCATCGGCCAACAAGAGCTGGGCGAAGATCGGGCCCTGCTGAAACCGGAAGTCTCCGCTGTCGCGATCGAAGATGCTGACGCCCACGATATCCGTCGGCAACAGGTCGGAGGTGAACTGGATGCGCCGGAAGCTGAGCCCCAGCGTCGCCGCCAGCGCGTGCGCCAGCGTGGTCTTGCCGACGCCCGGAACGTCTTCCACCAGCAGGTGCCCGCCCGCCAGCAGGCACGCGAACGCGACGCGCACGGGACGGTTCTTGCCGACCAGCACCCCATTGACCTGCGCAATGGCAGCATCGAGGCGCTGGCGCGGCAGGACATTCATGGGTACCGCTGCGGCGAGGTTCTGGTCCATGCCTTTCACAGAATGTCGGGCTGAATCGAAGTGTACGATGGCGGTCGTCGCGAAAACGCGAATGCGGTCCTCAGGGGATCGCGGCACCGGCTTCCCGCAACAGCCGCGCCACCGCAATCAGCGGCAGGCCGACCAGTGCGGTCGGGTCCTTGCTTTCGATGCGCTCGAACAAGGCAATGCCTGCACCTTCCGATTTGAAGCTGCCGGCGCAGTCGAGCGGCTTTTCCCGTGCGAGATAGCGCTCGATTTCGGCGTCGCTGAGTGGACGAAATACCACGCGGGTGTGGTCGAGATGGGTTTTCCGACGATCGTCGCGGCTATCCACCACAGACAAACCGGTAAAGAAATCCATGATCTTTCCGCTGCTTGAGCGCAATTGCTTGCGCGCATTCTCGATACTGCCGGGCTTATGCAGCACCTTGCCCTCCAGCGCGGCGACCTGATCGGAACCGATCACCAGCGCATCGCGCCGGCTGCCGGACACGGCAAGTGCCTTGGCGGTCGCCAGCCGTGCGGCACGTTCCGCCGGGACTTCATCCGGCTGCAGCCGCTCGTCCACGTCCGGGGCGACCTGTTCGAAGCGATCGAGCAACCGACCCAGCAGTTCAGCCCGGTAACGCGAGGTCGAGGCCAGCACGATCCGCGGCGTGCTCATTGTTGCGACAGATCCTCGATCTTTTCGCGTACCGCGGTTTCCAGCGCCCGTTGCGCGGAGTCCAATTCCCGAAGCTGCGTTCCGAGTGCCCCGCGGGCCTTCCCGATCGCGCTGACGGCCGCGTCCAGGTCGCGCTGGTTGGCGCCGCCGGCCTCGTCGCGCAGCCACAACCGATGCGCCAGCAGTTCGCGCAGGGCGGCATCGACCGCGTGGCGCGCCTCGACTTCGCCGGCGGCGGGCTCGTTCGGACCCATGGACATCGAAGCATGGGCACGCGCGAGTCGCGAACGGCATTCCTTGAGGTCGCTTTCCAGGCCATCGGCCTCCAGATACAACGTGCGCAATGCGCGCTGGTGACGCATCTGGCGCGCCAGCAGCAAGACAATCACCGCGCATGCGATCACGGCCACCAATGCGGGCAGGGCGACGGCAATCAGGCTCGTGGGCAGGGCGGTCACAGGCTGGGCAAGGATTGCGGGAACAATGATGGCTAGCATGATACGAGCCAAGCCGCAGCAGCGCTCGTTGGTTGACTTTGTGCGGTGCAGAATCTAGCATTCCCCGCTTATGTCTGCGTCCCTGCCAGCGAGTGTGGACGCCGGGCGCATGGTGGCCGGGCGACGGTCATTCGAAGGTGTGCTGCCGGTGGCGCAATTGCCGCGTTTGGTCGAGGCACTGGCGGGTGATCGCGGCGAGGTTTCTTATCGGCTGGAGTTCGAACAGGGCGCACTTGGCGGCCTGCAGTTGCGCGTGGTATTGCGGGCGGGCTTGACGCTGCAGTGCCAGCGTACACTCGATACGTTCGTGTTCCCGGCCGGGGTCGATACCCGGTTGGGCCTGCTGGCGGACGAGGACGATCTGCCCACACTGCCGGATGATTGCGAACCGCTGCTTCTGGAAGGCGGTGCGCTGTCACCGCGCCGGGTGATCGAGGACGAATTGCTGCTGGTTTTGCCGCTGGTGCCCGTCAAGCCGGGCAGCGAGGTATTGGGGGGCGAAGGGAACGCGCCCGGTGACCCTCCCCGGGATCGGGATGCGGAGCCCGACGAGGCGGTGACGCATCCGTTCGCGGACTTGCGCGATCTGCTCGAGGCCCGCGAAAACAAGCAACGTTGAATACAAAAGGGGTTCGGGTGCACCCCCGGTACAGGAAATGTGCCGACGCATCCGGCGCGCAACGCCGGCGACAAACGTGACGCGGCTTTGCCGCGACATGCGAGCCGCGGCAGGACGCCCGGTTTCGCAATTCGAACCACGGCACAGGAAATGTGCCGACGCGTCCGGCGCGTAGCGCCGGGGTGACAAACGTGGCGCGGCTTTGCCGCGACCGTTTGTTTGCAAGCCGCGGCAGGATGCCCGGTTTTGCAATTGAATATTCCCAGGAGAGTCATCATGGCCGTTGCCAAAAGCCGCAAATCCCCGTCCCGCCGCGGCATGCGCCGCTCGCACGATGCGTTGGACAAGGTCCAGCTTGCCACCGACAAGACGTCCGGCGAGGTCCATCGCCGACACCACATCACCAAGGACGGCTATTACCGTGGCCGCAAGGTGATCGAGGACAAGGAAGTGGTCGCTGACGAGGACTGAGATCCTTGTGCACGTGGCTGCAAAAGGGCGCGCGGCGCGACCGGCACGCCGCGACTTCCCCGTTGCTTTGCCCCCTTGAGTCAAGGGGGCCATCGAACCGCAGGGTGGTTCGATGGGGGTTGGGGGGAAATGATCGTGCGGACGCGAAGCGCGAGTCAGCAAGCTGGTCAGACCTTTCTTCCGAAGGAGCTGCATCTTGACCTACGCCCGCATCCTTGCCACCGGCAGCGCGTTGCCCGAGCGCATCGTCACCAATGCCGATCTGGAAAAGCTGGTCGACACCAGCGACGAGTGGATCCGCACCCGCACCGGTATCCGTGAACGCCGTGTCGCGGCCGAGGGCGAGACGACCGGCGACCTTGCGTTCCGGGCCGCGCTGCAGGCCTTGCAGGACGCCGGCGTCGCGGCGTCGGAACTCGACATGGTGGTGCTCGGCACCACCACCCCGGACATCATCTTCCCGGCAACCGCGTGCCTGATCCAGAATCGGCTGGGCGCGAACGGTTGCATGGCGCTTGACGTCAACGCCGCGTGTTCGGGCTTCATGTACGCGCTCGGCATCGCCAACAATTTCGTGCGCACCGGCCAGGTGAAGAAGGCGCTGGTGATGGGCGCGGAAACCCTGACGCGCATGGTGGACTGGAGCGAGCGTGAGACCTGCGTGCTGTTCGGCGACGGCGCCGGTGCCGTCGTGCTGGGGGCCTCGGACGAGCCGGGCATCCTCGCGACCTGCCTGCACGCGGATGGCGGCTACAAACACCTTTTGTACAACCCGGTCGGCGTGTCGGTGGGTTTCACGGACGAGAAGAACCACGGCGTCCGCATCAACATGAGTGGACGCGAAGTGTTCAGGGTCGCGGTCAAGACCCTGGATGCCCTGGTGGACGAAACCCTCACTGCCGCCAACATGCAGCCCGAACAGCTCGACTGGCTGATCCCGCACCAGGCCAACCTGCGCATCATCGAGGCCACCGCCAAACGGCTCGGCATGTCGATGGATCGGGTCATTGTCACAGTGGACAAACACGCCAACACCTCGTCGGGATCGGTGCCGCTGGCACTGGATGCCGCGGTGCGTTCCGGGCGCGTGAAGCGCGGCCAGCATCTGCTGCTCGAAGCCTTTGGTGGGGGCTTCACCTGGGCGTCGGCGATGGTGAGGTATTGAATTCGGGACTCGGGACTCGGGACCCGGAAGATGCGGGAGGATTCCCGCGCAAGCGGTTTTTCCAATCACGCGGTGTTTATCGAATCGGCTCTTCGAGCCTGCATCGGGCATCGTTCCGCAACATTCGGTGATAGCTGATGAGTGACACGAATAATCGAGTCCCGAGTCCCGAGTCCGCAGTCCCGGCCCTGGCATTCGTCTTTCCCGGCCAGGGCTCGCAATCGGTTGGCATGCTGGCCGAACTCGATGCCGGCTTCCCCGGGGTCCGCAAGGTCTTCGACGAGGCGTCGGAAGGCGCGGGTATCGACTTGTGGGAGCTGTCGCAGCGAGGCCCTGAAGCCGAACTCGGCAAAACCGAGAACACCCAACCTGCATTGCTGGCGGCATGCGTCGCGGTGTGGCGCACGTGGCTGAGCCAGGGCGGTCCGCTGCCGGGACAGGTGGCCGGCCACAGCCTCGGAGAGTATTCCGCGCTGGTATGTGCGGGTGCGTTGCCCCTGCGTGAAGCCGCAGCGTTGGTGGCCGAGCGCGGTCGGCTGATGCAGGCCGCGGTGCCTGCAGGCACGGGTTCCATGGCGGCGGTACTCGGTGCTGACGACGAACTCATCCTGAAGGTGTGCAAGGAAGTTTCGGGAACGGAAATCGTCACGCCGGCCAACTACAACAGTCCCGGACAATTGGTGATTGCGGGCCACACCGGTGCAGTCGACCGTGCCTTGCAACGTCTGGGCGAGCTCGGCGTACGCAAGGTCGTCAAGCTTGCGGTGTCGGTGCCCTCGCACACCCCATTGATGCGCGAGGCTGCCCAGCAACTCGCGGTCCGGATGGCCGAATTGCCGTGGAAGGTGCCTGAAATCCCGGTGTTGCAGAACGCCGACGCCAAGGCGCACATCGGCATCGAGTTCATCCGGGCGGCGCTGGAACGACAGTTGTACATGCCGGTGCTGTGGACCGACAGCGTGCAATCACTCATACACGGTGGCGCCCGCCGGATTTTCGAGTGCGGGCCCGGCAAGGTGCTGGCCGGTTTGTGCCGTCGCATCGACAAATCCATCGAGACGCGTCCGCTTGGCACGCCGGCCGAGCTGAAAGCGGCGCTCGCGGAGGTTCAGGCATGACGACCGCGTTGCAAGGCGAAATCGCGCTGGTTACCGGCGCTTCGCGCGGGATCGGTGCAGCGATTGCAGACGAACTGGCGGTGCAGGGCGCCAGGGTGATCGGCACCGCGACCAGCCAGCCCGGCGCGCAGGCGATCACGCAGCGGCTGTCTGCGCATGGGGGCGAAGGCCGCGTGCTGGATGTGACCGACGGCGCGGCGGTCGTGGCCCTGATTGAAGCGATCTTGAAGGAACACGGTGGCCTTTCCATTCTGGTCAACAACGCCGGCATCACCCGCGACCAGTTGCTGATGCGGATGAAGGACGAAGACTGGCAGGCGATCATCGATACCAACCTCACCTCGGTCTATCGCACCTCGAAGGCGGTGATGCGCACGATGATGAAGGCGCGCAAGGGGCGCATCATCAACATCGCCTCGGTGGTCGGCGTTACCGGCAATCCGGGTCAGACCAATTACGCGGCCGCCAAGGCCGGGATCATCGCGTTTTCCAAATCGCTGGCGCGTGAGGTCGGCTCGCGCGGCATCACCGTCAACGTGGTCGCGCCGGGTTTCATCGATACCGACATGACCCGTGCACTCACCGATGAGCAGCGCAAATCGCTGGAAGGTACCATCGCACTGGGCCGGCTGGGTGCGCCGTCAGACATTTCCCGGGCGGTCGCATTCCTGGCTTCGCCCGCTGCGGCTTACATCACCGGCGAAACGCTGCATGTCAATGGCGGCATGTACATGGCATAGGAGTCGCCGCATAACCTGCTGCGCTACCCGCCGCATCCATGTCAGGCCGCCGCAACCTGTCCCGGACGTGATCCGTGGGCCTTCAGATCGGCAATCCTGCCGATCCAGTCGGCACTTGCCGATTTGGTCGGCGTCACGATCTGTCTTTCTCGCGACGGTTCTGCGCCGATTCAGAGGCCGGAAATCGCCAGCGCCCCGCACTGGTTCTATTGGCCCCTGGAACCGGGTATTATGGCGACTTTCGTGCTGTGGCCGGAACGGCCACTGGTTCGTCACGCTGGCCCAACGCGGGCTAAATTGAAAGAATCCGTACCGCGCGGGCCCGAGGGGCGCGTGCGGGTCAAACGGGATGGGCCTGCCCCGTCTCGAGCATATTTGTCCCGGGAGGCACTGTCACATGAGCAGCATCGAAGAGCGCGTCAAGAAGATCGTGGTCGATCAGCTGGGGGTCAAGGAAGAGGACGTCACGGCGAACGCCTCGTTTGTTGACGATCTCGGCGCAGACTCGCTGGACACGGTGGAACTGGTGATGGCGCTTGAAGAGGAATTCGAGACCGAAATCCCCGACGAGGAAGCCGAAAAGATCACCACGGTCCAGCAGGCGGTGGATTACATCAAGGCGCACGTCAAGTCCTGAGCCTCATGGCGCAGCCCCCGGGCGGCGCAATGTGGTGCATGCGGCAATCCGAAAGCTGCGCCTCGTGTGCGCAGCTTTCGTTTTATCGGGGTATGACGATGCAGCGGCGTACGCTATAGCCCCGGTGTTGCGTCTTGAAACCTTCCCCCCTCGGGAGCGGGGGCGCGAGGCGCCGGGCGGGGGTCGGATTTTGCGCGCCGTTGGACGTTGTGCGGGTGTGGACCCTCACCCGAAGCCCTCTCCCGGCGGGAGAGGGGAAGAATCAGAATCCGGCGGCAGTGAATCCTGAGTTATGGAGTCCCCCATGAACAAACGGCGTGTGGTGGTCACGGGCATGGGCCTGATTTCGCCCGTCGGCAACGACGTGGCGACGGCGTGGGAGAACGTGGTGGCGGGCGTCAGTGGAATCGGGCCGATCACCCATTTCGACGCCAGCGCATTCCCCACCCGCATCGCGGGCGAGGTCAAAGGCTTCGATCCGGCGGCGTACATCGCGCCGAAGGACATCAAGAGGATGGACACCTTCATCCATTACGGCATCGCCGCCGGCGCCGAGGCATTGAAGGATTCCGGCATCGAAATCAGCGAAGCCAACGCGACACGGATCGGCATCGCCGTGGGAGCCGGCATTGGCGGCATCGCAACCATCGAACGGACGGCCATCGCGTATCACCAAGGCGGCCCGCGCAAGATCTCGCCGTTCTTCGTTCCGGGTTCCATCATCAACATGGTTTCGGGCAACCTCGCGATCATCCACGGATTGAAGGGTCCCAATATCGCCTGCGTCAGCGCCTGCGCCACTGCCACGCACAACATCGGCCTGGCGATGCGGATGATCCAGTATGGCGATGCCGACGCGATGCTGGCCGGCGGCACCGAGTTCTCCGTCACCCCGGTCGCGACGGGCGCGTTCTGCTCGGCGCGCGCAATGAGTACCCGCAACGACGAGCCGACCCGCGCCAGCCGGCCGTGGGACAAGGACCGCGACGGTTTCGTGTTGTCGGATGGCGCCGGAATCCTGATGCTCGAGGAATACGAACACGCGAAGACCCGCGGCGCCAGGATCTACGCGGAACTGGCCGGCTTCGGCATGAGCGATGATGCGTACCACATCACCGCGCCCAGCGAGGGCGGCGAGGGCGCGGCGCGCTGCATGCAGAACGCTCTCGCGGACGCCGCCGTCGCTCCTGCCGGCGTGCAGTACATCAATGCGCATGGCACCTCGACGCCGCTTGGCGACATCGGCGAAGTGCTTGCGGCCAAGCGCGTATTCGGCGAGCACGCGAACAAGCTTGCGATCAGTTCCACCAAATCGGTCACCGGACACATGCTGGGTGCGGCAGGCGGTGTGGAGGCGATCTTCACCCTGCTGGCGATGCGCGACAATGTGCTTCCGCCCACGATCAATTTCGACGAGCCGGGCGAAGGCTGCGACCTGGATTTCGTGCCCAACACCGCGCGCGAGGGCAGGATCGACACCGCGATTTCCAACTCATTCGGCTTCGGCGGCACCAACGGAACGCTGTTGTTCCGACGCGTCTGAACAATGGGCGCGCGTGGCATTGCATTCGACCGGCATCATTGGGTTTTGCAGGTTGGGCCGGCCCCGGACTTGTTCCCGGGCGAGGCCGAACCGCCGTCGAGTCGGTGTGACCGAGTGAGCGATTGCCGTTGGGCTCCGCTGCGCTCAGCATCAACCTGCAAGAGCCCCGACAGCAATCGAGTCCGGTGCGTATCGTTTAGACTGGCCGGATGATACGAGTCGCTACGCTCCGGACCGTCGCATCACGCAAGCGCCAAACAGGCAACGTCCTGGTGCGCGCCGTGCTGCTCGTCGTCGTGCTGGCGGTGGTCGCGGCGATCGCATGGGGTGGCATCACTTATCTGCATTTCACGCGTACGCCATTGACGGTTCGCTCCACGGGGCAGACCTTGGAGATTGCCAAAGGCGAGGGTTTCAAGGGCATCGTCCGGCAGCTGCGCAAGGAAAAAATCAGCGATGCGCCTCCCTTGTTGTGGCGTGCGCTTGCGATGCGCCTTGGCGTCGTGAGCAAGCTGAATGCAGGCGAGTATGCGCTGGCGCCGGGAATGACGCCGACTGTCCTGCTGGAAAACATGGCCACGGGCAAGGTGCTGCACCGCCGTGTCACGCTGATCGACGGCTGGACCTTCACGCAGGTGCGGAACGCGCTGCAGCAAGCTCCCAGGCTGGAGCACCGGCTCGACGGCTTGAGTGATGCACAGGTGATGGCGAAGCTGGACAGCCCCGGACAATCGCCGGAAGGCGAGTTCATGCCCGACACCTATGATTACGTACTCGGCATGTCCGACTTGGACATCCTGGCGCGCGCGCACAAGGCGATGCAGGTGTACCTGGCCCGGCAGTGGACGGAGCGTGATCCTTCCATCCGGATGCAGACGCCCCGTCAGGCGCTGATTCTCGCATCGCTGGTCGAGAAGGAAACGGCGGTGCCGGCGGAGTTGCCGAGAGTCGCGGGGGTGTTCGAGCGCCGCCTGAAACTCGGCATGAAGCTCGAAACCGATCCCAGCGTCATTTTCGGGATGGGGGCGGCCTATGACGGCAAAATCCACAAGTCCGATCTGGAAGCCGACACGCCCTACAACACCTATGTTCACTCCGGGTTGCCGCCGACTCCGATCGCGCTGCCCAGCCGCGGCGCCATCCACGCGGTATTGCACCCGGCTGCTGGCGACGCCCTGTATTTCGTGGCGAAAGGCGACGGCACGCACCAGTTTTCTGCAACCCTGGCCGAGCAGAACGCCGCAGTGCGAAAGTACATCCTCGACAAGAAGAAGCATCCATGAGGGGGCGGCTGATTTCCCTGGAAGGCGGTGAGGGCGCGGGCAAGAGCACGTTGCTGGCGGGGCTGCGCGAACAACTCGAACGCGCAGGACTGGACGTGTTGTACACGCGCGAGCCCGGCGGTACGCGCGCAGGCGAAGCCGTCCGCGCACTGGTGCTTGATCCTGCACATCGCGGCATCACTGCTGAAACCGAATTGTTGCTGATGTTCGCGGCGCGTGCGCAGCTGGTACGCGAGGTGCTGCAGCCGGCGTTGGCCGAGGGGCGCTGGGTGCTGTGCGATCGGTTCACCGATGCAAGCTACGCGTATCAGGGCGGCGGACGCGGCGTGGACATCGCGCACATCACAGAGCTCGAGCGCATTGCAACGGGTGGATTGAAGCCGGACCTGACCCTGCTGCTGGATTTGCCGGTCGCACACGGCCGTGCCCGCGCGCATCAGCGTGGGGATACCGATCGGATCGAAGCCGAGCGGGATGATTTCTTCGAGCGCGTGCGCGCTGCGTACCTTGCGCGCGCCGCAGCCGAACCGGAACGCTTTCGCGTGCTCGACGCGGCCCGGCCCGCAGCCGAAGTGCTGCAGGAAGCGCTGGATGCGATCGAGGCATTGCGCCGGGGGGTGCCGACGTGAAAGACGAAGACGTTCCGGTGGTCGCAGTCGCGCCCGGCGATCCCTTGCCGGCATGGTGTAATCGGGCATGGAACGTGCTTGCCACGCGCGCGGCCAACGATACGTTGCCGCACGCGTTGTTGTTGTGCGGACCCGGTGGCCTCGGCAAACGGGCACTGGCGGACAGCTTCGTGCGCGCACGCCTGTGCGGGTCGCCGCACGACGGTCGTGCGTGCGGGACTTGTCGCGCGTGCAAACTGCTGGCGGCGGGCACCCACCCCGACCGGATGCGGGTGACGCTCGAACCCAATCCGAAAACCGGGGTAATGCGCAAGGAAATCATCGTGGACCAGGTCCGCGCGTTGGCGGCGCACCTGGCAATGGCGAGCCAGCTCGGTGGTTGGCAAATCGCCGTGATCGAACCTGCCGAGGCCATGAATGCGGCGGCGCAGAATGCCTTGCTGAAAACACTGGAAGAGCCGACCGGGGCCAGTCTGATCCTGCTGGTGGCCGACCAGCCCTGGCGCCTGAGTGCGACGATCCGCAGTCGTTGCCAGCGCATCGACATCGCGGCGCCACCCGCCGCCGAAGCGCTGCGGTGGTTGGCGTCGCGCGGGGTCGAGCATGCCGGGGCCGTGCTCGCCGCGGCCGGCGGCAACCCCGGACAGGCGTGGCTGCTGGCCGAACAAGGCGGCATGCAGCGTCGCCAGGAAGTCGCACGCGACCTGCTTGCAATGGCGGCCGGCCGCGGCGATGTGCGAGCCATCAGCAAGGCGTGGGCGGGCGATGAACCGATGCAGCGGCTTGAGCACGCCGTCCGTTTGCTGGCAAGCTCGTTGCGTGCGCACGCGGAAGGGCGGCACGAGCGCTTCGACCCCGCTTGGGATGATGAGGCGCTCGCAGCCGGCTGCGCCGGGGCGAACCGTCTGCGCGTGAGCCTGAACGGCCCTTTGCGCGGCGATCTCGCGTTGTTCGACTGGTTGAACGGATTATCGCGTCCAGCCGGGTAGCCATGCAGGCGCCGGTCAGCGTCGGATCATTCCGGCAGCGTCACAATCGCCGCGCGATTTGCGAGAATCACGTCCGGCGAACGGCGGGGCGCGGTGAAAGGAATATACGGCTTGCGCCAGGAACGACCCTCGGATTTGCTCAATCCGGACGCGCTGCTGAAGCGTCCCGGAGCCAGCCTGATGGTGCTTGCTCCGCACCCCGATGACGAGTCGCTGGCGGCGGGCGGGCTGATTCAGCGCGCACTGGCGTACGGCGCCCGGGTGTCCGTGGTGTTCGTCAGCGATGGCGAAAACAACCCGTGGCCGCAGCGTGTTCTGGAACGACGCCTTTGGATCGGCGCGCGGCAACGCGCAAGCTGGGGTGGCCGCAGGCGCGCCGAGGCTGCGGCCGCCTTGCACGTACTCGGCGTCGATCCGGCCAACGTGCATCGGCTCGGCTGGCCGGACGGCGGGATCACCTGGATGCTGCTCAGCGAAACCGCGGCGATGCTGAAAAGCATGCGTGGGCTGGTCGAGTGCGCACGGCCGACCTTGCTGGTGCTGCCGGATCTGGTGGACCGCCATCCGGATCACAGCGCCATGCATGTGCTGATGGAGCTCCTGTTTCGCAGCGAGCCGCGCCTTCCGAGGCCGGATTGCCTCGGCTATCTGCTGCACGGGCGCTCGCATCCGGGGCTGCCGCGGCGCGCCGTGTTCAGCCTTGGCACCGATGAGTTGTTGCGCAAGCGCAATGCAATCCGTGCCCACGCCAGCCAGATCGCGCTCAGCCGCAGGCGCCTTTTGCGCTGCGCCGAGACCACGGAATCGTTCGTGGCCGGACTGGATTGCCATGACCGCAACGGCGCGACCCTGCCGTGGCCGCCACCCCGACGGCTGCGACCATGGCTGGCATTGCTGGTCGTGGATGCCGGCGGCGGCGAGAGAATGCGCCTTGACAGCAGGTCGAATGCAAATCTGTTCTGGTGCGACGGCAGTCCGGCTGCCCGCACGTCACGGAGCCTGCGCCCGCCGTACTACGTCAAGCTGTTTTGTCCGTTGCCCTCGCCCTGGGTGTTCGATGGCTGGGGTTGGTGTCGATTCGGACCGTCTCCCGCTTGACCGTGGCCGGCCGCGGCGGCAAGCTTTCGCCGACAACCAGAGCAGGTCGACGACGATGGCGGCAAAAGGTGGTGCGGGGGGCAAGGGCAGTCAGGGCATCCTGCCGGTCGTCATCAAGGACAAGAACACGCTGTATCAGTCCTACATGTCGTTTGTGAAGGGCGGGGGCTTGTTCGTCCCGACCAACAAGCGTTACAACCTGGGTGACGAGGTGTTCCTGTTGATGACGCTGCCCGAGGAAACCGAACGCGTGGCGACCACGGGCCGGGTGGTGTGGATCACGCCCATCGCCGCGCAAGGCAATCGTCCGGCCGGTATCGGCGTGCAATTCGCCGAAAATGCCGATGGCGACAATGCGCGCACCAAGATCGAGACACTGCTGGCAGGCCTGCAGGGCGGCGACAGGCCGACACATACGATGTAGGGCCACCGGTGCGGCTCGTCATCCCGGCGCAGGCCCGGGGACGCCGTTGGCGCCGGGTCAGTTCCGGTTGGTGGGACCGCGCACAAGCCTGTGCCCGGTACGCCGCGTGCTTCGACCCGCTCCATGCGCTTGACCTGGCGATGACTCGTCGGCGGACGCCGCATGCGATCGTGCCTCCCGCGCCGAGGGAATGACGCACATCCTCATTCTCGTCCAGGCAGCCTGTCCGGGCGCGTGAGGCTGACCATCGATGCCCCGACGACGAGCCGATCCGATGGCGAGCAGGGCAGCTGTGGTCCTCGAATTCGCATGGAGTTTGTGGCCGTTCACGGCAGCCAGCGCAAGCAAGTGCATCTCGTTTGGACCGGAATGCACACGTTGTGCAGGACGTTGTCGGGTTCGCCGGGCCTTCTGCAGTGGCGGAAATTGTGCGTATAGCGAACATTATTTCGAGTTGCGAACAAATTGAAAACTCGCTACAGTCACTGCGTCAACAGTGATTGACGGAGTTTTTTAGTGCCGTGGGATGGCAGGTCAAACAGAGTGGGGCTACGTGCAGTCGCTGGCGCGAGGCGGTGGCGCAGTCGTCGGCGATCAGCCAACGCTACTTGCTGGAGAGACGCCTGGATGCAGGGATTTTCCTGCGCGGCGGTGCGCCGGGTGTTGCTTCCCCGCGCAATCCTTCCATTTCCCGGGGCAGCCGGAAGCGGAGCCGGTGCGGCCAAGGCCAGCTTCTGCATGGGGTGGTGCCGCCGAGCGGGCCTTCGTGGTTGCGGTGGAAACCGGCGCCTGGCTGGAAGATCCCGTGTTGTCGCAAACAATCGGGTAAGCAACTTCGACAGCGCTCGGCAGATCGATCGGTGGTCGCAGCAGCGGAGTGCCGGGAAGGGCACCCACAGCACACGATAATGGTTCAGCTTGTTCTACTTGGTGTATCGGTTGCAGGCAATTACAAAGACGCTTTCAAACAAACCGGATACTCACGACGTCACATGGCCGAGTGTCTGTACCGTTCGA
>JBOHYV010000012.1:0-17774 GCA_050738135.1 Rhodanobacteraceae bacterium
TGGCGGTATTCGACATGTTCAAGCGGTTTGTGAACCCGGACCCGGCAGGCGGTGAGCGCCGCCTCGCTGAGCGGGTGCGCACGTCGCTCGGTGCCCGGGTGCTGGTGGTCGACGATTCCGCCACCATTCGCGCGGTACTCGGCAAGATGCTGCTGCAGGACGGTTACGAGGTGCTCAAGGCGGCCGACGGAGAAAGCGCGATCGAGATGGCGCAATCGCAGCTGCCCGAGTTGATCTTCCTGGATATTGTGCTGCCGGGCATATCGGGGTTCGCGGCGCTGCGTGCATTGCGGCGCGACAGCCGTACCCGCACCACGCCGATCGTGATGATGAGCGGCAATCCGCAGGCCACCGAACAGTTCTACGTGCAGCGTTTCGGCGCCGACGCCTTCCTCAAGAAGCCATTCGGGCGGCTCGAAGTGTTTCACGCCATCCGCTCGCTGGTGCAGGCGAGGCGCATGCCGGTGCGCGTCGAGGTGCCGCCGATGGATGCCATTCCGGAGGGCATGAGTGCCGAGGAATGGGACGCGATCCCTGACGTGGGGTTGCCCGATGAGGCCCAAGTGGCCGCGCCGGCGAGGCTCGAACCCGTGTCCGAACCTCCGTCCGTCCCGGAAGAAGAAGCGGCGGTTGCAGGGCACGATGATTCGCAGGTTCCCGAGCCACCGCTGGTGGCCGTTGACACATCGAACGTGGAGTCGATCGGGGATCAGGGCATGGCAGGGCGCCGTGTTTGGTCGATCTCTGCCATCAGCGGGGCCATGCGACCGGGCTGGGACCGTGCGATGCGCGCGGTGATGACGTCCATGACGTCAGGGGCCGTGTCCCCGCAGGCATCCAAAAGCGAGGCTCCTGGCAGGCCCGCTGACGCGGAAACGTCAGGGCATGGCGAGCGCGGGCCGGGCGAAAAGTCCGGGTAGTCTGGCAGGACCGGCAGGGAATATGGCTGTGGCAAGTATCGCGATCACGCGCGCGGTCAGTCGCGCGCTCAACCGCTGTGAATTGAGTCATCGGCAACGATCCCCGATCGACGTCGGGCTCGCTCGTGCGCAACACGCCACGTATGAGCGGCTGTTGCGGGATGCCGGCTGCGAAGTGCGGCAATTGGCCGAACAGGCGGAACTTCCCGATTCCGTGTTCGTGGAGGACACCGTGATCGCGCTCGACGAGGTCGCGGTCGTCACCCGACCCGGCGCAGTGTCACGGCGCGGCGAGCTGGAGTCCGTGGCGGCGGAACTGGCGAAGCACCGCAAGCTTGCGCGTATCGAAGCACCGGCGACCCTGGACGGCGGAGATGTGCTCCGGCTGGGCCGCACCCTTTACGTCGGCGCTTCGGCACGCAGCAATCCCGAGGGAATCTCCCAACTGGCCGAGCGGGTCGCGCCATTCGGTTACCGCGTCGAAGCGGTGCCGCTGCACGATTGCCTGCATCTCAAAAGCGCAGTCACGCAGGTCTGCGAAGACCTGCTGGTGGCGAATCCGGGCTGGGTCGATCCCCGCGTCTTCCGGGATTGGCGCGTGGTCGAAGTGGACCGCGCCGAGCCATCCGCCGCCAACACCTTGTGGATCAACGGGTGCCTGATTGTTTCCGCATCGTTTCCGCGGACCGCAGACATGCTGCGCGGCTGCGGCATCGACGTGCGACCAGTCGAGATGTCGGAGACGGAAAGCGCCGAGGGCGGCGTGACCTGTTGCAGCGTGATCTTCGAAATCTGAACCCACGAAGAGTCTGCTCGGTACCACCGGGGAGGCAGCCGAGGTTTGACGGTTGCTGGAGTATTGGTCGGTCGTGCAGGCGGCGTGCAATCCCTCCACCTTGAAGAGGCCCGATTCGCGTCAAATACCAGCAAGCTTCGTACAGACGGGCAACGATTTTTGTCATTCCGGGGCCGCCCGCGCTGTTTGCGATGAAGCCGCCGACCGCCCCGGAATGACGAAATTCTTGGCTGCTGAGATATAGCGCTAATCAGGTTGAAGGGGGAGGAGCAAGCCGAGCGAGGCGACACCTACAGCAACGACCGCAGGCGATACAGCGCATCCAGCGCCTCGCGCGGCGCGAGCGAATCCGGGTCGAGCTCGCGCAAGGCATCGGCAAGCGCGGCACGTTTTGGATCGGGTTTGGCCGCGAACAGGTCGGTTTGCGGCGACCCCGGTATCTGTTCGCAGGGCCCTGCAGATGCAGCTGGGTGCTGGCCGAATTCCAGCGCGGTGAGCGTTCGTTTGGCTTCGGCGATCACCGCTTTGGGCAAGCCGGCCAATGCCGCCACCTGCAAGCCGAAGCTGCGGTTGGCCGGGCCGTCCTTGACCGCGTGCATGAAGACGAGTTGGTCGCCTTGCCGCGCGTCGTGGTACTCGACCGCATCCAGATGCACGTTGGCGATGGAATCGAATTGTGCGGCGAGTTCGGTCAGCTCGAAATAGTGGGTCGCGAACAGCGTGAACGCGCGATTGACCGTCGCAAGGTGCACGGCCGCGGCGCGCGCCAGCGCAAGACCATCGTAGGTGCTGGTTCCGCGCCCGACTTCGTCCATCAGCACCAGTGACTTTTCGGTCGCGTTGTGCAGGATGTTGGCGGTCTCGGACATCTCGACCATGAAGGTCGATTGCCCACGCGCGAGGTCGTCGCCCGCGCCGATGCGGGTGAAAATGCGGTCGACCGGACCGATCGTCGCGCTTTCGGCGGGTACGTAACTGCCGATATGCGCCAGCAACACGATCAGCGCGTTCTGGCGCATGTACGTCGACTTGCCGCCCATGTTGGGGCCGGTGATTACCAGCATCCGACGTGCGTCATCCAGCGCGAGGTCGTTCGGTTCGAACGGTTCGCTGCGCACGGCCTCCACCACCGGATGGCGGCCGCGTTCGATCTCGATACAGGCGTCATCCACCAGTTGCGGCAGCGACCAGTCGAGCGCGTCGGCGCGCTCGGCCAGCGTGGCCAGCACGTCCAGTTCGGCCAGCGCCTGCGCGGCCTGTTTCAGCGGCGCGAGTTTTTCTATCAACACGTCCAGTACGCCGTCGTACAACGCGCGCTCGCGCATCAACGAACGTTCCTTCGCCGACAGGACCTTGTCCTCGAAGGCCTTCAACTCCTCGGTGATGTAGCGCTCGGCATTCTTGGTGGTCTGGCGGCGGGTGTAATGCGTGGGCGCCTTGTCGGCCTGGGCCTTGCCGAACTCGATGTAATAGCCGTGCACGCGGTTGTAGCCGACCTTCAGTGTCGCGATGCCGGTCGCGGCGCGCTCGCGCGCTTCCAGTTCGACCAGGTACTGATCGGCATTCGTGGAAAGCTGGCGCAGCTCATCAAGATCGGCGTCGTAGCCGTCGGCGATGGCGCCGCCTTCGCGCAGCAGGGCGGGCGGTCGCTCAACGATGGCGGCTTGCAGCAGGCGCACCGTGTCGGTGTGTTCGCCCAAGCGTTCGATCAATTCGTACAGCAGCGGCGAATCCAGCTTCGCAAGCGTTTCCCGCAATTCAGGCGCGGCAGCAAGTCCGTCCCGCAGCGTCGCAAGGTCGCGCGGACGCGCCGAACGCAACGCCACGCGCGCCAGGATGCGTTCGAGGTCGCCGATTGCGCGCAGCTTTTCGCGCAGGTCTTCGAACACGCGCGCATCAATCAGCGCGCCGAGCGCATGGTGCCGCGCGCGCAAGGCATATCGATCGCGCAGCGGACGGTGCAGCCAGCGCCGTAGCATGCGCGCGCCCATCGGCGTGATCGTCGCGTCCAGCACGCCGAGCAGGGTGTAGCGCGTGTCGCCCGTTGCATGGGTGTCGAGTTCCAGGTTGCGGCGGGTGGCCGCATCCATCGCCAGCGTGTCGTCGGCGTTTTCCACCGTCAGCCCGGTCAGGTGCGGCAACGCGGCCTTCTGGGTTTCCTTGAGGTATTGCAATAGACAACCGGCGGCGCCGATCGCCGCGTGCAGGCCGTCGGCGCCGAAGCCGGCGAGGTCGCGGGTGCCGAAGAACGCGGTCAATTCGCGTCGCGCGCTGGTCGCGTCGAAATGCCACGGTGGACGCTGGCGCAGCCCACGCAACGTGGCGACCGATTGCGGCAACGTCGCATCCTCGCCGACCAGTGTCTCCGCCGGCGCCAGCCGTGCGAGTTCCGCTGCGAGCGCCGCGTCGTCGGCGACCTCGCTCAACACGAAACGACCGGAAGCGAGGTCAGCCCATGCAAGGCCGTAACCTTCCACGCCGCGCGCGATCGCCAGCAAAAAGTTGTCGCGCCGCTCCGGCAACAGCGCTTCGTCGGTCACCGTGCCCGGGGTGACCACGCGCACGATCTTGCGCTCCATCGGGCCGTTGCCGGTGGGATCGCCGATCTGCTCGCAGATCGCCACCGATTCGCCCGCGCGCACCAGTTTGGCGAGGTACGCTTCGGCCGAGTGCCAGGGAATCCCCGCCATCGGGATCGGCGCGCCAGCCGATTCGCCGCGCTGGGTCAGGGTAATGTCCAGCAATCGCGCGGCCTTGCGCGCATCGTCGTAGAACAGCTCGTAGAAATCGCCCATCCGGAAAAACAGCAAGGTGGCCGGGTACTCGGCCTTGGCGGCGAGGTACTGGCGCATCAGCGGCGTGTGGCGGGCTAGGTCGGCCTGGTCCATCGGGAACGCAACGGGGTCGGACAAGCGCGCAGTTTCGCATGCGCCGCAGCCGCGCCCCAAGCCACCGTCGTGCTTGGCTGATGGGCCGGGTTGCGGTAGAACGGACCTTTCCCGTTCATTGCGGAATTCGTCCTTGGACACTATTCCCGAAGATGCCGCATTGCGCAGGCTTGCCGAGCGCCTTGCCGGCGACCTGCGTGCAAGCGGCGAGATGCTGGCGACCGTCGAATCCTGCACCGGCGGTTGGATTGCGAAGCTACTCACGGACATCCCCGGCAGCTCGGAATGGTTCGAGTCCGGCGCGGTCACCTACAGCAACCGGGCCAAGCAGGCGTTGCTGGGTGTCACCGCGTCCACGTTGGCGAAGCATGGGGCGGTCAGCCGCGAATGCGCGCTGGAGATGGTGGCGGGCGCGCTGGCGCGTTTCGAGGCGGCCGTCGCGGTGGCCGTCACCGGCATCGCCGGGCCCTCCGGCGGCACGTCGGACAAGCCGGTGGGGATGGTGTGGATCGCGTGGCAACGCAGGGGTTGCGCAGCGCGGGCCGAGTTGTTTCGCTTCGACGGCGACCGCGACGCCGTGCGCCGACAGGCGGTCGTGCGGGCGCTGGAGGGGATACAAAAAGCTCTCGTCACGTAACGCGCCGCGCCAGGCTGGATGGGTTGCGCCATGAAAGAAAATTCATCGCGGTGGGGTCTTTTGACGAGCAGCATCTGTCCCGACCTTTCCGGAACCCGAGCATGCCCGCGAGATCGCTTCCCCTGAAAGACCCTTTGATGCGGAACTGGGCGCCACTGTTGTTGCGTGTGGTCATCGGGTTCGGGTTCATGGCCCACGGCTGGGCGAAGTTGAGCCGCGGCCCGGACAAATTTGCCGGGGTGCTGGTGTGGATTGGCGTTCCGTTCCCCCACTTCATGGCTTGGCTCACCACCCTGACCGAGCTCGTCACCGGGTTCGCGATGTTCATCGGCGCCTTTGTCGCGCTCGCCAGCATCCCGATGGTCATCGTCCTTCTGGTTGCAATGTTCACGGTTCATCTGCAATACGGGTTCAGTTCCATCAATACCACCGGGATGAACCCGGTGACGGGCCCGGAGTTCGGACCGCCAGGCATGGAAACCGACCTGCTGTACATCGGAGGGTTGATGCTCCTGGGCTTGGGCACGGGTGCCGGCGCGCTGTCTGTCGATGGCTGGCTCGCCTCGGTGCGCCGGAGATTCGGAAAAGCCTGACAGGCAGACGCGGTATTCGCCGCTGTCCGAGCACGAGTGGTGTGGAATAATGGCGACGTCTTCGGTTCTTCCGGGTCTCAACCCGTGAGAACCATCCCCGCGATATTCACACACAGCACTATCAACCGAGGGTTGCATGATGGACGACAACAAGCGCCGCGCCCTGGCCTCCGCGCTGGGCCAGATCGAGAAGCAGTTCGGCAAGGGTGCAGTGATGCGCATGGGCGATCGCACGGCCGAGGCCATGGACGTGATTTCGACCGGCTCGCTGGGGCTGGACATCGCGCTGGGTGTCGGCGGCTTGCCGCGCGGACGGGTGGTGGAAGTCTACGGCCCGGAATCCTCGGGCAAGACCACGCTGACCCTGCAGGTCATCGCCAACTGCCAGAAGAGCGGCGGTACCGCCGCCTTCATCGACGCCGAGCACGCGCTCGACCCCAGCTACGCCGATAAACTCGGCGTCAACGTCGACGACCTGCTGGTCTCGCAACCCGACACCGGCGAGCAGGCGCTGGAGATCGCCGACATGCTGGTGCGTTCCAACGCGGTCGACATGGTGGTGGTGGATTCGGTCGCGGCGCTCACTCCCAAGGCCGAAATCGAGGGCGAGATGGGGGACAACCACATGGGATTGCACGCCCGGCTGATGAGCCAGGCGCTGCGCAAGCTCACCGGCAACATCAAACGTTCCAACACGCTGGTGATCTTCATCAACCAGATCCGCATGAAGATCGGCGTGATGTTCGGCAACCCGGAGACCACCACCGGCGGCAATGCGCTGAAGTTCTACGCCTCGGTACGGCTCGACATCCGCCGCATCGGCGCGGTCAAGAAAGGTGAGGAAGTGATCGGTTCGCAGACCCGCGTGAAAGTGGTCAAGAACAAGGTCGCGCCGCCGTTCCGGAAAGCCGAGTTCGAGATCCTGTACGGCGAGGGCACCTCGCGCGAAGGCGAGTTGATCGAGATGGGTGTCGCCAACGATCTGGTCGAGAAGTCGGGCGCGTGGTACAGCTACGGCGGCGAACGCATCGGGCAGGGCAAGGAAAATGCCCGCCAGTACCTCAAGGACAACCCGAAGGCGGCAGATGAGCTCGACAAGGCATTGCGCGCCAAGCTGTTGGCGGGCGTCGTCAAACAGGATGCCGCCGCAACCGAGGATGCCGAGGAAGTCGAAGCGTAATGCAGCCCCCTCTCCCGTCGGGAGAGGGGGCGCAAAGCGCCGAGCGCGTAGCGCTGGGGTGAGGGTTCGGATTGCGCGCAGTTTGCGGTGTCGCGGTAATCTTTGATTGCAATAGTCGGCCCAACCCTCATCCGGCGCTGCGCGCAAAAACAGGAGGCGGCGTTTCACGCCACTTCTCCCGAAGGGAGAATGGGAGGCTCCCGGATGAAGCCGCATGACAAACAACGCAGCGCCTACGACCGCGCGCTTGGCATGCTGGCGCGCCGCGAGTATTCGCAACGCGAATTGCGCACGCGGTTGGAGCATGCCGGGTGTGACGAAGCCGAGGCGGAGTCGGCCATCGGCAAGCTGCGCGCCGAGCGTTACCAGGACGACCAACGCTTCGGCGAGATGATCGTGCAGGCGCGGCTGGGGCAAGGTTATGGACCGGCGCGCATCCAGGCGGAATTGCGCTCGCAGGGGCTGGCTGACGCCGCGATCCGCGGGCTGATCGAAGCCGCGGAAACGAACTGGCAAGCGTTGGCGGCTGCGCAACTGCGCAAGAAGTACGGCACGAAGCCGGCCGCCGATCACCACGAGCGTGGCAAGCGCGCAGCATTCCTCTTGCGTCGCGGTTTCAGCGCCGCCACAGTTAGAATCGTCACCCATTCCGAGGTTGGCGACCCCAGCAATTGACGTCAGCACTTTGCGATCGTCCCTGATCGCCGCGTCGTGAAACTGTGTCGCAGGGAACGGTACGGTAAGCGCGAGCACCAGAACGGCCTTCCTTGGCCTGCTTTCAACGAGAGCGACTCCGGACAAAACGTTTTCAAGCGTGCTCCGGGGGTTGAGTCATCACTTCATGAGCTTTGCGACATAACTGCATGAAAACGGCCGAGATTCGCGCGCGCTTCCTCGAATTCTTCGAGGACCGTGGCCACACCATCGTGCCGTCGGCGCCGCTGGTGCCGGCCAACGATCCGACCCTGCTGTTCACCAACTCGGGGATGGTGCAATTCAAGAACGTGTTCCTCGGCAGCGAAAAACTGCCGTATGTGCGTGCAGCCGACGTGCAGCGTGTCCTGCGCGCCGGCGGCAAGCACAACGACCTCGATTCGGTGGGTTACACCGCGCGCCACCACACCTTCTTCGAGATGCTGGGCAACTGGTCCTTCGGCGATTACTTCAAGAAGGAGGCGATCGAGTGGGCGTGGGAGCTGTTGACCCGGACGTTCAAGTTGGCGCCGGAAAAATTGTGGGTCACGGTGTACCAAACCGACGACGAGGCTTACGACATTTGGCGCAACCTGGTCGGGGTACCGGCCGAACGCATCGTGCGGATCGGCGACAACAAGGGGGCGCCGTACGCGTCGGACAATTTCTGGCAGATGGCCGACACCGGGCCCTGCGGGCCGTGCACGGAAATCTTCTACGACCACGGCCCCGGGATTCCGGGCGGCCCGCCAGGTTCACCCGATGAGGACGGCGATCGTTATGTTGAAATCTGGAATCTGGTTTTCATGCAGTTCGATCGCGCCGATGACGGCACGCTGTCACCGCTGCCGGCGCCGTGCGTGGACACCGGGATGGGGCTGGAACGGCTCGCTGCGGTCTTGCAGGGCGTGCATTCCGACTACGACATCGATCTGTTCCAGCGCCTGATTGCTGCCGCACAAAAGTTCACGGGCTGCAAGGACCCCGAGAACAAATCCCTGCGGGTGATCGCCGATCACGTTCGTGCCTGCGCATTCCTGATCGTGGATGGCGTGCTGCCATCCAACGAAGGTCGCGGCTACGTGCTGCGCCGGATCATCCGGCGCGCGCTCAGGCATGGCTGGATGCTGGGCGTGCGCGGCGAATTTTTCTGGAGGATGGTCGCGCCGCTGGTCGCGGAGATGGGAGAAGCCTATCCGGAGCTTGCAAGGAAACAGGAACTGGTCCAGGAAGCGCTGCGCGCCGAGGAACAGCGTTTCGGCGAAACCTTGGAGCACGGCATGAAGTTGTTCGACGAGATCGCATCGAACTCGGGCAACGCCATTTCCGGCGAGGATGCATTCCGCCTGTACGATACCTACGGCTTCCCGGTGGACCTGACCGCGGACATTGCGCGGGAACGTGGGATGACGGTGGACATGACGGGCTTCGAGCGCGCGATGGAGGCCCAGCGCAAACGCGCGCGCGCGGCCAGCAAGTTCGAAAGCAAGACACAATTGCCGGCGGAGGTCGCGAGCCGGCTGGCGCCCGCGCGGTTCCTCGGCTACGAAACGCTGGAAGCCCGGGATTGCAAGGTACTGGCGATCCTCCGCGATGGCCGCAACGTCGAATCGCTGGCGGACGGTGAAGTGGCGGCGGTCATCCTGGACCGCACGCCTTTTTACGCCGAATCGGGCGGGCAGGTAGGCGACACCGGCACGCTGGAGCATGTCGCGGGTCGCTTCAATGTCGACGACACGCAGAAATTCGGCGGACAATTCCATGGACACCTCGGCGAGTGGAAAGGCGACGCACCGCTGCGTGTCGGCGATCAGGTGCTGGCGCGCGTGGACGCGGGGCGCCGGCAAGCCATCGTGTTGAATCACTCGGCGACCCATCTTCTGCACGCGGCCTTGCGCGAAACGCTGGGCGAACACGTGGCGCAAAAGGGCTCGCTGGTCGCACCTGATCACCTGCGGTTCGACTTCTCGCATTTTCAGCCGGTGAAGCCGGACGAATTGCGCAGGATCGAAGACCGGGTGAACGATCAGATCCGTCGCAATGACGTAGCCGAAATCAGCAACATGGCCTACGACGAAGCGATCGCCACCGGCGCGATGGCACTGTTCGGCGAGAAGTATGGCGACGAAGTTCGGGTGCTGCGGATGGGTGATTTTTCGACCGAATTGTGTGGCGGCACGCATGTATTGCGGACCGGCGACATCGGCATGTTCAAGATCGTGTCGGAATCGGGCGTTGCCGCGGGCGTCCGTCGGATCGAGGCACTGACCGGGGTCGGCGCGATGGCGTACGTCGCGGACGAGGAACGACGGCTTGCCGACGTTGCCGGTTTGCTTTCGTCCAATACAAGCGATGTCGCCGACAAGCTGCGGCAGGTTCTCGACAAACAGAAGAAACTGGAACGCGAACTGGATGCATTGAAGGCGAGGGCCGCCGGCGCCGCGACCGGCGATCTCGCCTCGCAGGCGCACAACATCGGGAACATCAAGTTGATCGCCGCGCGAGTAGACGGCATGGACGTCAAGGCCTTGCGTGAAGCGGTCGATACCCTGAAGCAGAAGCTTGGCGATTGCGTGGTGCTGCTGGCGTCGGGCAGCGGCGGCAAGGTCGCACTGGTGGGTGGCGTACACGGGGCCGCTTTGGGCAAGATCAAGGCGGGCGATGTGGTGGCGCACGTGGCCGGAAAGATCGGCGGCAAGGGGGGTGGCCGCCCCGATATGGCGCAGGGTGGTGGAGCGGATTCACCGGCGCTGGACCAGGTTCTGAAAGACCTGCCGGATTGGCTCGGACAGGCGGTGCAATAAGCGCCGTACCCTGCCGAAAGTCACGGCAGTTTCGTTGCGCCGGAGCAGCACATTCCTCTATAGTCACCAATCTACGATCGCCCCCGTGCCGGTCCAGTGTGGGTGATGGAGGAGTCTGAACATCCGCATTGCGTTTGCGTCTGTTCGCGATCGTCCTCTCTCTTGCCGTGCTGCGTGATCCGGAGGGGAACGTGCAGCACGGTTTCGGGTCCAATTGATCCGGATGAACGGAGTTCTGTCATGTTGATTCTGACCCGCCGAGTGGGGGAAACCCTGATGATCGGCGACCAGGTAACGGTTACGGTGCTGGGCGTCAAGGGCAACCAGGTACGCATAGGCATCACGGCGCCGAAGGATGTCGCGGTGCATCGTGAAGAGATTTACCAGCGCATCAAGCAGGAACACGAGGCCAGTATGACTTCCGCGGAGTCTGACGGGCCAGCCGAGCACGAAGCGACCCACGGCTGATGCCGGTGTGCCCACGGGCTTTGCTGCAACCTGGATACCTACTTTGTCTGACTGGCCTGCTTTGACGGCAGGCCGGTGTGGGTGCGTTCCTGACCGGATCGGCGTGGCGGGTTGCGCTGCGTAACAATGGAAGGGGCACCGCATGACGGAGGCGGTGCTTGTTACACTGACGAACGCAATGGAGAGATGCCCGAGAGGCCGAAGGGGCTCCCCTGCTAAGGGAGTATCGGGTCAAAAGCCTGATCGAGGGTTCGAATCCCTCTCTCTCCGCCATTTGCCTCGTTGACGCATATGTTGCTGCAACGGATAATGCGCAGCTCTTCGTTTCAATGCGCCCGTAGCTCAGCTGGATAGAGTACCAGGCTACGAACTTGGTGGTCGGGAGTTCGAATCTCTCCGGGCGCGCCATTCACGCGTGAGGACGCCAGCGGCTTGCAGCTGCTGGCGTCGTTGCGTGCGCATTCCGGAAATCATTGCGACAGGGGCTTGCGGCCGTGCCCGCCTCTTGCCGCGACCATCGGCGTCATCCACGGATTTGAATCCTGGTGGTCACCGTTCGTGCGGCGATCATCCAAGTCACGCATTGCGCTGCGGGTTCAGCATCGGCCGACGCGCCGCATCTCGACCTCCTCGATCGCGGGGTTGGACCGAGGTTGGCACGACTGTTGCATCCCTGTTTGGTGTGTACGGTACGAGCAGCAGAGCGATGGATGAGAGTATCGACGCCCGGCAAACCGAACGCGTGTTGAGCCATTTGGCGCGCCTCAAGCATCATTGCGGCCAGGAAGAGTCGAACGTCCTGGAAAGCCTCAGGCCCGCATGGCTGGGCGTGGTCGCGTGGGATATCGTTCTTGATGATCTGGAAGCCGAACGGTACAAAAAGCGTGCAAGCGCGGTGCGGCTGCAGCTGGTCAGCGGATAACGACACGACGCCACCATCTGTATCAAGCGTTGCCGGCCAGATGCAGGAATTCCATCGAAGACATCGATCGACCTGGTAGTCCGCAAGGTGCTGCCGGCTTGTTTGACTGCGCCCGCTTGGAAGATTCGTAACGGATCGGGGGTCAACCGATTGGGCAAGATGTTGCCGACGACCCACGACGATGGATGTGCGCCAGGGCGGCATCCGGTTCGACGAAATCCCGGGCCGCGGCCTCGCTTCATGCATGTTCCGGACGCGGTACTGCGCCCCGTACGTCGCAGGGCCTGCCCGCCATCAATTTGTTCGATCGTTCCGGGGTGCCATGGCGATGCCCGTGGCCGGCTCCGCATCGGCCGTACGCGCCCGGCTTTCCCGCGTGACGCATGTTGCTTCGGAAGTCCACCACGACCTCTCCCATGGCTCGCCGCGCGCAAGCGAGGTGGAATGCGACCTGGTGCACGGGACGCGGGTCGGGTGCTGACCCGCAATCCGGGACGACCTGCAAACGGCGGGCGCGTTGACCCGTGCGACGGGGTGGCCGTACCATGACGACTTGTGCCGCGGTTGTCGATCGGCAACGCATCGGGGTATAGCTCAGTCTGGTAGAGCGCCAGCTTTGGGAGCTGGATGTCGGGGGTTCGAATCCCTCTGCCCCGACCACTGTGTGCGATCCCTCTGGATCGTGGGTTCGGTTCGGCGCGCGACAAGATTCATTGTCGCGTTTTGTCGGGTCAGGACACGCGTCCCTGTGCTGACTTTTCGCAACAGCCGCTTTACCGGGGTCCGTCGGTCGCATGAATTCCTGGCGCGCCTGCGGGTCGAACACGCAGCGCTTGCGACAGGAGTGGCGCGCCCGACTGGAGTCGAACCAGCAACCGTCGGCTTAGAAGGCCGATGCTCTATCCGATTGAGCTACGGGCGCGTTGCCGTGCATTCTCGCAAGGAACCATCCATGGTGCGAGCGCCCGTCGGCATCCATGCCTCCTCCACACCCGCAGCACGACCGTCCCCGGGGCTGTCGTGATCGCCGCGTAATTTCAGCCGGCGCGCGACCGTGCTGCACCGATTCCCGACCGCGGGTAGGATTGGAGCCTGTCGGATCGTGAACCTCTCGGGAGACTGCCATGCGTTTCATCGGTGCACTGATTGTCTGGATCATCGTCGCGATCATCGCCTTTTTCGCTTTCGCGTACAGCGGCGCGTACAAAGTGGGGGCCGACGTGCCGCACTGGCACGTCACGCGGCAGGCCATCGGCATGGTGCGCGAACACGCGATCGATCACCGCATCGCCGACATCAAAGCACCACCGCTGGATGATCCGGCATTGATCAAGCTGGGCGCCCAGCACTATTCCGAAATGTGCGCCGGGTGCCATCTCGCGCCCGGCGTGGACCATTCCGATCTGCGCGAAGGCCTGTATCCGAGACCGCCCAACCTTACCCGGTTCTCACCCCACCCGGCCGAGGCCTTCTGGATCATCAAGCACGGCCTCAAGATGACCGCGATGCCGGCATGGGGCAAGTCCCAAAATGATCACACGATCTGGGCGATGGTCGCGTACCTCCAGAAACAGCCGAAGATGAGCGCCGCGGAATTCCACCTGCTGACGGCCGGGGCTGACGTCGAGGGTGGCGGACCGGGTGCGCCATCAGCATCGGCGCCCGCGTCGGCTGCCGCATCGGCGTCGACTTCCGGCAAGCCCTGATCAGTTGCTCCAGGGCAGCCCGGTTGCGCTGTGCAACCGGCTGGAAAATCGGGGTCAGAGTCGCCTTTCGGGCGAGGACGTTTCCACTAACCAGGCTGCAGGGTCGAAAGGCGACTCTGACCCCGGTTTTTTGACCCCGGTTTTTCTGCGGCTGCCTTGAACCCTTGACTCTGGACCATGGTCAAGGGTTTAGAATGGGCGCATGAACACTCGAGCCATGCAGCAGCACGCCACCATCGGCGCGATCGCGCGACGGGCGGGCGTCGGGATCGATACCATCCGCTACTACGAGCGGGAAGGATTGATGCCGAAACCCGTGCGCCGCGCCTCGGGTTATCGGGACTACGGGGCGGGCGCAGTCGAACGCCTGCGCTTCATTCGCCGCGCCAAGGATTTGGGATTCACGCTCGGCGAAATCCGCGAGTTGCTGGTGCTTTCCAGCGACCGCGAACGCGGCGTGAAAAACGTGAAACAGCGCGCCGAGTCACGCTTGGGCGAGGTCGAGCAGCGCATCCGTGAACTGCAACGCATGAAGCGCGGGCTCAAGCAGCTCATCGACGCCTGCCCGGAGCAGGGTGCGCTCGAACATTGTCCGATCCTGCGTGCGCTCGGCGGCAAGGACAGGCCATGAACGGGCACGAGCAAGCGCAGCCCGGCGAGCGCGCAGCGCCGGAAACCCCTGCACCGGACCGCGCCGTGGATCCCGTTTGCGGGATGCAGGTTGCGGTGATTTCGCACCGGCATGTCGATCATCATGGCACGCGCTACTGGTTCTGCAGCGACGGCTGCCGCGACAAATTCGTGGCCGATCCCGCCCGGTACGCGGACAACCCGGGAACGCTGCGTTCCGCGCAAATTCGTGACGGTCGTGACGAAACGGCGGCGGGTGCGATCTTCACCTGCCCGATGCACCCGGAGGTTCGCCAGGTCGGGCCTGGCCATTGCCCGAAGTGCGGCATGGCGCTGGAGCCGCTGCTGCCGACCGCGGACGACCAGGACGACCGTGCCGGAATGCGTGCCTTGACGCTCCGCTTCCGGACCCTGGTCGCGCTCACGGTTCCGGTGTTTCTGCTGGCGATGGGGCCGCACCTGTTCGGTTGGCGCCTGACACCCCCGTGGGGCACGGTCGCGGGATGGACCGAGGCGGTGCTGGCGAGCGTCGTGGTGCTGTGGGGAGGCGCATCATTCTTCGTGCGCGGTTGGCGTTCGTTGCAACCGTGGTCGCCCAACATGTACACCCTGATCGCGTTGGGTACCGGCGTCGCCTGGCTGTACAGCGCCGTGGCCTTTTTGCTTCCGGAGATATTCCCGCCGAGCTTTCGCGATGTGCACGGTGGAGTGGGGGTGTACTTCGAATCGGCCGCGGTGATCGTCACGCTGGTGACACTGGGCGACTGGCTGGAATTGCGCGCGCGTCGCCGCACGGGTTCGGCGCTGCGCGCCTTGCTGGACCTGGCGCCGACAACCGCGCGTCGCATCGCACCGAATGGCGGCGAAGCGGACGTGCCGCTGGATTCGGTGCAGGTCGGTGACGTGTTGCGCGTGCGTCCCGGCGAAAAGGTTCCGGCGGACGGCGTGGTGATCGAAGGTTCGAGCCACGTGGACGAGTCGATGCTGACCGGCGAGTCGATGCCGGTCGCGAAAGGCAGGAATGACAACGTGACCGGCGGCACCGTCAACCAGGATGGTGCGCTGACCGTGCGCGTTGGTCAGATCGGAGCGGCGACGGTGTTGTCGCGGATCGTTGCGCTGGTCGCGCAGGCGCAACGCAGCAAGGCGCCGTTGCAACGCGTGGCGGATCGCGTTGCCGCATGGTTCGTGCCCGCCATCGTCGTGATCGCGATCCTGGCATTCATCGGCTGGGCCGCGTTCGGACCCGATCCGAAGCCCGCGCACGCGCTGATCGCTGCCGTGTCGGTGCTGATCATCGCCTGTCCCTGTGCACTGGGGCTGGCGACGCCGATATCGATCATGGTCGCCAGCGGGCGCGGCGCGCACCTGGGGGTGCTGTTCCGCGATGCCACGGCGATCGAGATGCTGCGCAATGCCGATGTATTGCTGGTGGACAAGACCGGCACCTTGACCGAGGGCAAACCCTCCCTGCGCACCGTGGAAACGTTTGACGGCTTCGGCGAAATGCGTGCGTTGACGCTGGCGGCTGCGCTGGAACGTCCGAGCGGGCATCCGCTGGCGCGAACGATCGTCGCCGCAGCCGAGTCACGCGGAATCAGGATTCCGGAGGTGCAGGATTTCAGGAACTTGACGGGTCGTGGCGTCAGCGGGCGCGTGGATGGCAGTGCGGTTGCACTCGGCAACGCGAAATTGCTGGACACGCTCGCCGTGCGCGCGGATGACTCGCGCACGGCTCGCGCGGAAGCCCTGCGGGGTGAAGGCGCGACGGTGATGTTCCTCGCAGTCGATGGCAAGGTGGCCGCGTTGCTCGCGGTCGCCGATCGCGTCAAGCCTGATACACGCGCTGCGCTCGATGCGTTGCGGGACGAAGGCATGCGCATCGTGATGCTTTCCGGCGACAGCCCGACCACCGCACATGCCGTCGCGCGCGGCCTGGGCATCGGCGAGGTGCATGCGGACGTTTCGCCGGTCGACAAGGCCGCGGTGGTAGCGGCGCTGAAGCAGGAAGGGTGCACCGTCGCGATGGCGGGCGACGGCGTCAACGACGCGCCGGCGCTGGCGGCTGCCGACATCGGCATCGCGATGGGTGCGGGCGCCGACGTGGCCCTGGAAAGTGCATCGGTGACGCTGGTGCGCGGGGATCTTTCCGGGATCGCGCGGGCACGCGCGTTGTCGCGTGCAGCCGTGCGCAATATCCACCAGAACCTGTTCTTCGCGTTCGTCTACAACGCGATCGGCGTGCCGATCGCGGCGGGTGTGCTGTACCCGGTGTTCGGCATCGTGCTGTCGCCGATGATCGCGGCACTGGCGATGAGCCTGTCGTCGGTGTCGGTGGTGTCGAATGCGTTGCGCCTGCGTGGGATCAGGCTGGACCGCGCCGCGTGAGTTGCACGCAAGGCAAAGCCGCGGGCTTGCTTCGCGCGGCCTGGGGCCCGTTGACGCCATGCCGCGGTGCGCATCTTGACCATGGAACCAGCGTGGCGGTTCGGCGCTCGCCTTGTCTGGCTGCCGCTGCGGAAGCAACGCGGTTTACCTGGCATGCGTTGGCAGGCCCTGGTTTCGATCCATGCGCCCGAAAGGTCAGCGCACGAACAGCGGCTTGTTCAAGCGCGCCATCAGGCGCTCGCGGCGGGAACCCTGGGCCGTATCGTTGCCAGGCTTGGCGGCGGTCGCTGCAAGTCGCCCGCCGGCGAAGCTCGCGTTGATGTAATCGACGACGTCTTCGTAGGTCATGCCGGAAGCCGCCACGATTTCGTCGGCGGTCGCGGCTTGCTTCAGCATTTCCTTGGCGATCCGGAAGTGCTTGGGAAATTCGCGTTCGGTCTCGGGCCAACGCGACAATTTGTAGCGTTCCGCGCGACTCAACTTGCGCCCCAGGATGCCCGGGGTCGCGATCAGGCCCGCATACCAGCGCAGGCGTTCCAGGGGCTGGGCGGGATTGGCTGCGCGCGCGGCCTTGATCGCTTCGGAGTAGACCGGCGTCCATGCGGACGCCGATTGCTGCAGCAGGATGGCCAGCGGCTTGAGCGAGGTGGATTCGAAGTAGTAGACATCCTGCTCGGGATCCACGACCAGTTCCGCGCCGTCCGGTCCGACCAGCTTGCGCGGACCGGAGAAAGTGCCCTGCACAAGCGCGAGGGCCAGCGCCTCGGCGGCATTGACGGGACCTACCTCGTGCGGCGCTGAAGGCAGACCGGACTCCGCGATGCCCATGTTCCCGGACTGGGCGGCGCCCGTGTGCGGGCCGGAAAGCCACGCCTCGAGGCCTGCAGCCGTGGAATGGGACGAGCCTGGGACAGCCTGTTCGGAATCGAGTGTCATGTCGTGGTTACCTTGCATGTCGGCATTCCTTCTGGATCCAATACGGCCTGAAACAGGAATCGGAGTCGAAAGCCTCCGGGTCGGTAAGTGCAACGCTCGTGCCAGTCTACGGATCGCGGCACGCCAAAACGCGTGCCGCCACGTAAACATTGGTTACAGCTTTGGCGGAAAGTCAGGGCAGGATGGCCGTTCTGGTGCTTGTGAATTCAAGGC
>JBOHYV010000013.1:0-17690 GCA_050738135.1 Rhodanobacteraceae bacterium
CGATTGTGCCAGCATCCGCGCAAAGTGACACGGCCCCCTGCCGAAAGTCATGCCGGCGCGGGCTCTGTCTTCGGTCATCGCGCACCCGCATGCCGCAGCGATCTGCGCTGCCGCCGGGTACGCGTGTCGCGGTGCAGGCCGGTCAGGCTGTCGAGGCGCGTGCCAGCGTGGCGCGTGCAAGTTCGGTGCAAGTCGCGGCGGGCTGCGACAGCGTGCTGCGCATCAGGGCGACGGCGTCGAAGACGACCGGCATCGATGGACGGGGAAGGGTGCCGAACGCGCAGCCGGGACGCAATCGCGCCAACGTGATGTGCGCGCGGAAGTCGCGTGGCTCCGGGGCGAAGCCAGCCTTGCGGGCATGCGCTTCGCAGTCGCTTGCCAGTTTCGACAGGGCCGAATCCGCTTCCAGCTCCAGCTCCAGCACCAGTAGCCGCGGTCGCGCGCGATTGGGCCAGATGCAGTAACGATGGGGTGCGATTGCGGGCAGCGCGGGCGCCAGGGTGGGCAGCATGTGCTGCAGGTATTCGATCTGCGGGTTGCCGGACGCACCCAGGAAGCGCAAGGTCAAATGCAGCGCGGCGGGTTCGATCCAGCGCACGCCGCGCGCAGGGCCCGCGATGGCGCGTTCCAGGGTGTCGCGGCATCGCTGCAACGCTCCTCGACTTGCCGTGTCGGGAAGCAATGCCATGAAGCAACGCAGGGCGGCACTCGCGTCGGTCGACGCGTCCGTGCTCACGACTCGATTCGCCCAAGGGATGCGACCGGGCCCGCAGCTGCGGGATCGATGTCAGGCAGTTGCTCGGGGCCGACCGCTCCGCCGGAGACGATGAAGGCCATCGCCTGATCCATGGACCAGTCGGTTGCAATCAGGCGCTCGGTCGGCACCAGCTCGAGGTAGCCACCGGTCGGATTCGGCGTGGTCGGCACGTACACGGCCGCGACCTCGCGGCCGCTCGCGTCGATGAAGGTTCGGGTCACGAAACCGATCGACTTCAACTCGGGTGACGGAAAGTCGATCAGCACCACGCGTTGGGTGCCGCCCGGCTTGTTGCGCATCAGGGTCATCAGTTTCTTGACGCCACCGTAGATGGTATGCACCAAGGGAAGACGTCCAAGCAACTTGTCGACCACGCCGAGCATGCGCCGCCCGAGCACCCGGGTCGACAACCAGCCAAGCAAGTACAGCGCCAGCACGGTAAAGACGAAAGCCAGGATCGAGACGATCCAGTCGCGGTGCAATACCTGTGCCGCGTTCGGCGCGCCCAGTCCGATGAGGCTGATGATGCCGTTCACCAACGGCGCGCCCACGCCGGCGAGCAGCGTGAACACGAACTTGAACACTACCCAGGTGATCCACACCGGGATGAAGGCCACCAGGCCCGTGATCAAATATCGCTTGATGTGGAGAGCGGGTGCGGACACTCAGGCAACTCCCTGGATTCCGCGATTGTATGCGATGAAGCGGCGCGGGTAACGATAGGCCGTGATTTTTTTCCGATACGGGCGAATCATGGTGTGAATCATCGGGGAATCAAAATGCGCGGCCTGGCGGATCAGCAACGTTTCGAGGCGCTCCTGCATGAGCACCGGCGGATCGTATTCAAGGTCGCAAGCGTCTACGCGCGTAATCCGCATGATCGTGACGATCTCGCACAGGACATCGCGATGCAGCTATGGCGATCGTTCCGTTCGTATGATGATCGCCGCGCGAGGTTCACGACCTGGATGTACCGGGTTGCGCTGAACGTCGCGATTTCGTACGCGCGCGGCGTGGAACGCGCCGGCGCGCGGCAACTCGAGCCGCTCGAGGACTCGCATCTCGACAGCGTCGCCGGCATCGGCGACGGGCATGTGGAGAGCATGGCAAGGGACGAGCGCATCGCCGCACTGCATGCGTTCATCGCGCGGCTCGATCCGCTGAACCGGGCATTGGTGCTGCTGTATCTCGAAGACCGCAGCTACGCGGAAATCGCCGATGTGCTCGGCATCAGCGAAACCAACGTGGCGACAAAACTCAACCGCATCAAACAGAAACTGCGCGCGCAGGCGACTGCCGCGCTCGCCATCGGAGGATGATCATGGAACTTGACGAGATGAAAAAGGCATGGGCGGCGATGGATTTGCGCCAGGACGGGATGGAAGCACTGCTGCGGGCGGATTTTCGTGAGCGGTGCCTCGACAAGACGCGCGCGATCCTGCGCTGGAGCCTCGCCGGCCGCGTCATCGAAATGGCCGCGTGGGTGGCCTACACGGTGTTCGCCGCGTCACTCTGGATCGACCATCTCGGCGTTACGCATTGGGTGGTCATCGGCCTGCTGCTGCACGCCTATGGCATTGCCGGCATCTGGTCAAGCGCCACCCAGTTGCTGCTGCTGATCCGCATCTACATGGTCGACGCACCGGTCCTGGTATTGCAGCGGCGGCTGGCGCAACTGCGCCAGCTTCGCGTCTGGTGCACGCTGGGATTGGGGCTTCCTTGGTGGTGTTTGTGGCTGCTGGTGCCGATGGCCGTCACGTACTCCTGGACCGGGGTGGATTGGTTCGCGGCGGGCTCCGGCTGGGTATGGGCGTGCATGGCAGCGGGTGTCGCCGGCATGGCATTCAGCGTATGGCTGGCGCGACGCCTCGCCGACCGTCCGGTTGCGTCGCCATGGGTCCGGCGCATCGTCGATGACATGAGCGGCTGCAACCTGCAGCGCGCCTCACGGCAACTGGATGAACTCGCCGCTTTCGAGCGGCAATGAAAAACCGGCGCGACTTGCGTCGCGCCGGTCGGGGAGCGTCGCGAAATCGCGACGGGGCTACGGGTTGCCCTGGTTGTCGGTCGATTCGATGAACTTCGCCACGTTGTCGTGCAGCTGGTGCAACGACGGCACGTGCACGTAGACCATGTGGCCGGACGGATAGAACGCGAAACTGATGTTCTTGCGCAGCTTCTGGGGAATCGGCAGGTGCCGTTCCTCGTAGATGGCGGTGTAGAACGGCGTGGCGAGGTCGTAGAAGCCGCCGTTCAGCAACACCTTGAGGTCCGGGTTGTATTTCATCGCGGAAGCCAGGTCGCCCATCACGTTGAGGGTCGAGGAGTCCGAGTAGCCCGAGCCGGGCGCGCGATGCTTCATGTCCCAGTCGAAGTCGCCGGCGCCGTACACGTCGGGGCGGTATTTCATGTCCTGGCCGAACTTCAGATCCTTGCGGACGTATTCGTTGAATGCGGAGACATAGGCGGCGCTGATCGCCGCGGACTGGGGATCGTAGTAGGACTGTTTGCTCATCGGGTCCATTTCGGGGCCGGAGAAACGGGCGTCCAGACGTCCGGTGGCGGTGTCGGTGTCGAGCTGCAGCTCGTGCTCGAACATGCCGCCGCCGACGCGCAGGTTGGCTCGCAGCAGGTACGCCACCGGCAGGCCGGTGAAATCGTGCAGCTTCTCGGCGATTTCCTGTTTCTTCGCCTTGCCGAGGGTCGAACCGGCGAACAGCGCCTGTTCGTAATCGGTCTTGGTGAACTGGATGACCTTCTGCAACAGCGGCCCGAGCTTGCCGTCGTCGTACTTCGGAAGCTTGTGGTGGTACCACGCGGTTGCGGCGTAGGTCGGCAGCGCCAGCACATAGGGCAGGTCGATGCCGGGATCGGCGTCCGGTCCATCGATGCTGAGCGAGAAGTTGAAGATTTGCGACAGCAGGACGACACCATTCAGGTCGATGTTGTCCTGTTCTTCCAGCACCCGCGACAGCACGGCGGAGCGGGTAGTGCCATAGCTTTCACCGAACAGGTACTTGGGCGAGTTCCAGCGTCCGTACTTGGTGACGAACTTGGTGATGAAGTGCGAGAATGCCTGCGCGTCACCATCCACGCTCCAGATTTTCTTGGCCAGTTCCTTGCGATCCTTGGCGCGCGCTGCCTCGTCCTTGCCCTGCGGCAACAGGCGGCCGAAGCCGGTGCCGGGCATGTCGATGAACACCAGATCGCTCGCGTCAAGCAGGCTGTAGTCGTTGTTGACCAGTTGGTAGGGCGCAGCAGGGGTGTGCGTGTGATCGCTGGTGACCACGCGTTTCGGGCCCCATGCACCCATGTGCAGCCACATCGTCGAGGACCCGGGACCGCCGTTGTAGATGAAGGTGATCGGTCGCTTGGACGGATCCGCACCTTGCTTGAAATAGGCGAAGTAGCTCATCGCGACTTCGGGCGTGGATTCCTTGGAACCGGTGCCGTCGATCACCAGCGTGCCGGCCACGGCTTCGTAGTTGATCGGCTTGCCTTCGACCGTGACGGTGCCGTGGGTGGTGGAGGACATCGGCTTCGTGAGCCGCTGGACCAGGCTTTCCTGCGGCACTTTGTCGTGGCTTCCGCTGCCCTGCGCCGAGCTGCTGGAACTGGCGGGCGGAGCCGCGAAGGCAGGCACGCTGCACAACAGCAGGGACGCGAGGGCGACGACTGGACGATTGGCTTTCATGGACGATCCCCGGGTGGCATGGAAGGTGTCGGGCATTTCCATATGCCCAGGACGTCCAAGTATGCACGTCCATCGCGCCGGGTTCATACGCCACAAGTCATGCTTCGGGTGGCCGCGGCATTGTCGCCGTGGCGCTTTCAGCGCGCGGCGACGACACGCGGTGCGGGATTCGCGCCGTCGATCACGCGCACGACACGAAAACCGATGTTGGTATAACCGACATCGGAGTCGGCGGTGCCGCGGCCGCCCAGCGCGCTCCCGTGGCTGCTGCCGTCGCGCCACGAGAGTCCGCGGAACACCCGCGCTCCCGCGCTGCCGCCCGCCAGCCATTCACTGACATTGCCGTACATGTCGTACGCGCCCACGCCGCTGCGCGCGTAATGCCCCACCGGCGCGGTTTGCGCGGCGCCGTCGCTGCACAGGAAACGGTCGTTGTCCAGCAGGCTTTGGCGGCTGGCGTCGTCGACATTGCCGAGTTGACACGGATCGAGTTTCGGGATGCCCTGCGCCGCGCGCATCCATTCCGCGTTGCTCGGCAACCGGTAGGTGTCGCCGGTGGTTTTGGACAACCACGCGGCGTACGCGACGGCATCCTTCCAGCTCACGCATACCACGGGATGATCAGCTCCCTGCGTGAAACCCGGTGCCTGCCAGGTCCAGTGGTGCAGGCGCGAAAAGGGGTTATGGGCTTCGAGGCAGCGTGACGCAGGGCGGTGCGTCGCCTGCACGAAGGCGGCGTAATTGGCGCGGGTTACTTCGACACGTGCGACGGCAAACGCGGGGTCCTCGCCGGAAGCGGGCACGAACACGAGCACCGGACCCCCGCGATCACTCAGGATATCTCCCGCTGACAGTTTGGCTGCCATCCGTTCGGCCGCCGCGAAGCTGAAACCTGCGGGGTAGGTGGCTGGAAGTGCATCGGCCAGCGGCTCCAATGCGGCGAGCTGGCGCCGGTCGCGCGAGTGCGCCGCCGTGAACACGGCCTGGCCCACGTTCTTGGCAAGATCGGTCCGTTGCGCGCGCCAGGTGTGGTTTGCCACGGACCCTGCGTGTGTCGCCAGCAGATCGCTGTGCTTCAACAGGGCTTCGGTTTGGGTCAAGTCGCCCTCGTGCCACGCTTTGCCCAGCCTGCGGCGAAGCTCGGCCAGCATGGCGTCGATGCCGGCGGTGGCGGTCGGATTTCCCGGTTCGAGGGCCAGCACGGCAAGGTAACCCCGCACGGCGTTGTGGCCGGCCGGTGAGAACAGATGCCCGTGTGCGCGCAATGCGCCAGCCTGGGCAATCAGTACCTGGATGCGTGCCGCAAGCGGTGCAGTAGCCGCCGTGCCTGCTGCAGCCGGCGGCGGAGGCTGGGCGACGGCACTGGGCACCGCAGACTTCACCGCGGCCATCACCATGTTGGCTTGGTGCGTGTCCGTTGCCCGGTGGCGTCCCAGCGTGGCCCAGCTTGCCACCGCCGCGACCGCCACCAGCAATCCGGCGGCGGCGATTGCCCATTTGCTCGCCTGCGTGCGCGTCCTTGCAACGCGGGATACACGCCCTTCCCTGGGTTGCCCGTCGATCGCGGACAGTGCATCGGCCATTTCCTGCGTACTTTGGAAACGCTCGCTGGGCGCCTTGGCCAGCGCCCTGTCGATCCAATGCTGCCAGCCGCTCACCATCGGCGGCAGCCGCGGGGTGGGTTGTTCGACTTGCGCAACGGCAGTGGCCACCGGGTCCTCGCCTTCGAACGGCAGCGAGCCGGTGAGCAGCTGGTACGCCAGCACGCCGATGCCGTACAAATCCGAGCGCTGCCCGGGTGGGTTGCCGCGTGCCTGCTCGGGGCTCAGATAACCGGTCGCGTCGGAGTGCGGCAGGCCGAGTTCCGCGGCGCAACGTGCCATGCCGAAATCGGCGAGATGGGCATGCGCGTGTTCGTCGAACAGCACATTGGACGGCTTGATGCCGCCGTGCACGATTCCGCATCGGTGCGCATGCCCCAGCGCTTCCAGAAGCACACGCAGCAGCGCCGCGACCTTCAGCGGCCTCGATCGCAGTGTGTGCGGCGAAAGTTGGATGGGCAGCAGGAACGGCATCGAATGGAACAATCGGCTGTCCTGGGCCCGCCCGATCTGGTGGATGCCGACGATGTTCGGGTGCGAGAGCCGCGCGTTGGTCCGCAGCATCTGTTCGAAGCGCGCAGTGGCTTGCTCATCCGTCGTGTTCAGCAACTTCACCGCGACCTGGCGTTCGAGTGATCGCTGCATTGCCAGGTACACGGTGGCCGCGCCGCTGCGCCCGATCGGGCGCACCAGCCGGTAACCCGGCACTTCGATTCGGCGCGTGCTGTCGCTCATGGGTGGGATGGAGCCAATCCGTCGACTGCCGTTCGCAACGACCGCGAGTATGGCAGCAGGCCGCGGCCGCGAACGCCCGTAGCGCGCCGCCGTTCAGGTTGTGGCTCGGCACGATATCCGCGTTGATCGAAGCAACGGATGAACCTAGACGGAATCAGTCTTCGTCCGCATGGCGGTTTTCCAGGTGAAACCGGTGCAGCAAGCGATGCATGAAAGGTGCCAGCAGCAGGCCCGCCGTACCTACCAGCACCAGGCCGCTGTACAGGGCATACAGGCCCGCGAACAACTTGCCGGCCTCATGGTGCATCGCGTCCACCGGGCCCATCCCGCCCAGGATCATCGAGGCGTTGAGGAAGGCGTCGAGCCAGTCCATGCCTTCGGTCAATCGGTAGCCGAGCATGCCGATGACGAGCGAGACCACGATCACGGCGCTGCACGCCGCCAGCGTTCGACCGATCCTTCGCAACACGAACTTCCGCCACGGCAGCAAGGGTTCGCCGCGGCGCTCATACCGGAGGAAGTTGTGGAACATGCGGTGTCCCCGCGGTCAGTACGAACGTCGGTTGGTCGAGGCCGCATCTTACGCGATTTCCGTTTCAGAACAGCAGCGAGGACATCCTGCGGCGCGTGGCAGCGATGAGCGCGGCGTCGTCGACGATCCGGAACGCATCCAGCAACCGCTTGCGCGCGAGCCCGTCGTTCCAGTTGCGATCGGCGGCGAGGATCGCCAGCCAGTGCTGCATTGCGCCGGCGGCGTCGCCGCCCAGCAATTGGCGTACGCCGAGACCGTCGCGGGCCGCGAAGTCGAGCGGGTCGTGTTCGACACGCGCCAGCAATTCCGCGGCGGGCGGGATCCCGGCGAGCGACTGCTGCATGGCGAGCAGCGCGGCCAAGGCCTTGGCGCGATCGTCTTCGGCAAGGTCGGCCGGAAGTGCGTCCAGCGTCCGTCTTGCATCCGCTGTATCACCGAGGCGTGCACGTGCGAGGGCGAGGTCGAGCTTCACCCATGCATCGTCCGGAGCAGCGGCGAGGGCCTTTTCGAGACGCTTGACCGCGGCCCGGGGGTCTTCGGCGGGAGCGGCGTCGCCGATGTCGGTTTCGGCGGCCGGCGCCTGGATGAGGCTTGCCGGTTCGACCTGATGCCGCTTCAGGAATTCGCGCACCCCTGACTCCGGAAGCGCGCCGGTGAAAGCGTCCACGACCTGGCCGTTCTGGATCAATACAACCGTGGGGATGCTGCGAACCCCGAACATCCCGGCGAGCTGTTGTTCCTTGTCGCAGTCGACCTTGGCGAGCCTGAATGCGCCCGCGTATTCACCGGCAAGTGTTTCCAGGATCGGGCCGAGTGTCTTGCACGGCCCGCACCAGGTAGCCCAGAAGTCGACCAGCACCGGGGCCTTGAGCGACGCATTCAGTACATCCGCTTCGAAATTGTTCTCGCCGGCTTCGAACACGTACCCCGTGCCGGCGCCGGGGCCGCTTGCTGCGGTGGAGGGTTGCAATGCCATGGTCGTTCCGTCCGGTCGGCGCTGGCCGACGCGTCAAACCGCCATCATAACGTCTGCCCGCAACGGGAGCGCGGCGAGCCTGGCCGGTGGCAAGCCGCACCGCGCCTGAGGATGGGCGGGCCGGTAGCGGTGATCCGTTTGCGTCCAGGGCAGCGCACGAGTCGAAACGCGTGGCTCTGGATTTCGCGTGTTTGGTGCTGTGCCCCGGGCGAGGGAATTTCAAGCCGGACCGCTGCCGGGCGGCGCGCCGTTTGGCGCTTGTGCTGCACTGCGGTAGGCTGGCCGATCTTGACCCCCGATGCCGACGCGCCGCCGCCATGCAGCAACCCAACGATCCCGTAAGCCATGACTCCAGCGCCCATGACTCCAGCGCCTATGACCCGCGCGCCGCTGAAGCCGCCGCGCAGAAGTTCTGGTCCGACACCCGCGCGTTCGAGGTGAAGGAAGATCGGTCGCGCGAAAAATACTATTGCCTGTCGATGCTGCCGTATCCGTCCGGCGCGTTGCACATGGGGCACGTGCGCAACTACACCATTGGCGACGTGATCAGCCGCTTCCAGCGCATGCAGGGCAGCAACGTGATGCAGCCGATGGGCTGGGACGCGTTCGGCCTGCCGGCCGAGAACGCCGCGATCAAGCGCGGCATTCCGCCCGCGAAGTGGACACGCGAAAACATCGCGCACATGCGCGGGCAATTGAAGGCGATGGGCTTTGCCATCGACTGGTCGCGCGAATTCGCCACGTGCGATCCTGATTACTACGTGCACGAGCAACGGATGTTCGTGCGGCTGTTCAGGCAGGGCCTGGTGTACCGCAAGATGAGCGTGGTGAACTGGGACCCGGTGGACCAGACCGTGCTGGCCAACGAGCAAGTGGTGGACGGCCGCGGCTGGCGCTCCGGCGCCGTGGTCGAGAAGCGCGAGATACCGCAATGGTTTCTCAAGATTACGGCGTATGCTGATGAATTACTTGACGGTCTTGACAAGCTTTCCGGCTGGCCGGACGCGGTCAAGACCATGCAGCGCAATTGGCTGGGCCGCTCCGAAGGTCTCGAAATCCACTTCGACGTGGAGGGCGGCGGCGCGCTGGAAGTTTTCACGACCCGGCCCGACACCTTGATGGGCGTGACCTGTCTGGCGATCGCGGCCGAACATCCGCTGGCGCAGCAGGCCGCGCGCAACAACCCCGCGTTGCAGACGTTCATCGACGAGTGCCGCAAGGGCGGTGTGTCGGAGGCCGAACTGGAAACGAAAGAGAAGCGCGGCATCGAAACCGGGCTTTACGCGCTGCATCCGGTCACGGGTGAACGCGTGCCGATCTGGATTGCGAACTTCGTGTTGATGAACTACGGCACCGGCGCGTTGATGGCGGTGCCCGCGCACGACCAGCGCGACTGGGAATTTGCGACCAAATACGACTTGCCGATCAAGATGGTCGTGGTCAGCGATGCGGTACGCGATGCCATCCGCGAACTCCGGCGCGATGCTGCCGACAACACCGATGCGATGAGCGCGGCGCTGGGCCAATCCGGTGCGATCGACGTGGTCGAACCAAGGCCGGTCGAAGATGTGCTGCCCGAGTTCGAAAACCGCATCATCACGGAAGGCCCGTATGTGGAGCACGGCTGGCTCGTCAACTCGGGCGAATACGACGGCATGGATTACCGGCAGGCGTTCGACGCGCTGGCCCAGCGGTTCGAACGCGAAGGCCGCGGCAAGCGTCAGGTGAACTGGCGCCTGCGCGACTGGGGCGTGTCGCGGCAGCGTTACTGGGGCTGTCCGATTCCGATCATCCATTGCGCGGAGTGCGGGGCGGTGCCGGTGCCCGAAGACCAGTTGCCGGTGGTGCTACCGGAAGATGTCGCGTTCAGTGGCTTGCAGTCGCCCCTGAAGACCGATAGGAAGTGGCGCGAGTGCACGTGTCCCGAATGTGGCGGCGTGGCGATGCGCGAAACCGACACGTTCGATACCTTCATGGAATCGAGTTGGTACTACGCGCGCTACTGTTCGCCGGGCGCGCCAACCCAGATCGACGCGCGCGCCGACTACTGGCTGCCCGTGGACCAGTACATCGGCGGCATCGAGCACGCGATCCTGCATCTGTTGTATTTCAGGTTCTATCACAAGTTGTTGCGTGACGCCGGGCTGGTGCACTCGGATGAACCTGCCATCAATCTGTTGTGCCAGGGCATGGTGGTGGCTGAGACCTTTTATCGGGACTCGGGAAAAAAGCTTGCCCCTCACCCTTTGCCCTCTCCCCAAGGTGGAGAGGGGAACACAACGAGTCGCACTCTGCGCGACGCTTCATTGATCGAAGCGGGGACCGGGGACCAGGAAAACCGCGAGTGGATCAACCCGGCCGATGTCGACATCCGGCGCGACGAGAAAGGTCGCGTCGTCGGTGCGACCTTGCAGGCGGACGGGTTACCCGTGCAAATCGGCGCCACCGAGAAGATGTCCAAGTCGAAGAACAACGGCGTCGATCCGCAGGTGATGATCGACCGCTACGGCGCCGACACGGTGCGTCTGTTTTCGATGTTCGCCTCGCCGCCCGACCAGTCGCTGGAATGGAACGAGGCTGGCGTCGAAGGCATGGCGCGTTTTCTGAAACGGTTCTGGCGCGACGTGGTGTCGCATGCCGCGCAGCCCGTCCACCCCCCGATAGGCGTGGCGGCCGAAGACCGGAGGGAGGCAATCGAGCTGGCCACGTTGAACCCCGCGCAAAAAGCCTTGCGCCGGCAGTTGCACGAATCCATCGCCAAGGTCGGCGATGACATAGGGCGCCGACGCAATTTCAATACCGCGATCGCAGCGCTGATGGAACTCCTGAACGCGCTCGCGAAGTTTGATGACACGAGCGACAACGGTCGGGCGCTGCGTCACGAGGTGCTGGAAACGATGGTGTTGCTGTTGAATCCGTTCACGCCGCACACCAGCCACGCGTTATGGCAGGTGTTGGGCCACGACCAAACCCTGATCGAGGACCTGCCCTGGCCGAAGGCCGATCCCGTCGCGCTGGTGCGCGACAGCGTGACGCTGGCGGTGCAGGTGAACGGCAAGCTGCGCGGTACCATCGAGGTTGCCGTGGACGCCGGTCGCGAACAGCTCGAGAGCGCGGCGCGGGCGCTGCCGGGCGTGATCATGGCCGTCGCTGACGCGAAAGTGCGCAAGGTGATCGTGGTACCGGGCAAAGTCGTCAATATCGTTGCCGGCTGAACCGGTGCGCGCGGCGATTGCCGCTACAATGCTTTCGGACTCAATCACCCCCTTCCGAGGGAAGGGGGTCGCCGCGAAGCGGCGGGGGGATGTCGCTGCATGATGGACACATCCCCCTCGATCCCCCTTCCCATGGAAGGGGGAAGACAAGCGGTGCTTGACCGGAGCTGATTCGATGCACATCCGCAAATGGCTGTCCATCCTGTTCTGTGTCGGGGCCAGCGTCCTGTTCGCCGGTTGTGGCTTCCACCTGCGCCGCAGCGTGGCATTGCCCGTGGCGATGCAGCAACAGGTTTACCTGCAGGTGAGCGGTGACGGCGGGTTTTCACGCTCGCTGGCCGCGGCGCTGCGCGCGAGCCATGTGAACGTGCTGGATGCGCCCGCCAAGGGCGTCGCCACCCTGGCGGTGCCGATGGCGGCATTTTCATCGCGACTGCTGACCAGCAGCGGCTACCAGCAGGTCGGGCAGTACGTGGTGGCGTTCAACGTGCAGTTCACCCTGACCGATGGCAACGGCGCCACCGTCATTCCCGACCAGTCGCTCAATCTCTCCCATGAGTTTGCCGTCGACCAGACCCAGTTCTCGGCGATTTCCAGCGAGACCGAAGCGATCGAGCGCAGCCTCGTGCGCGAGATGACCGATGCGGTGATGCGCCGGCTGGAAGCGCAGGCGCGTCTCGGTACGCCCGTCGCGGGATCGAGCAGCGGCGCGCTGGCGCCCGCCTCCAGCACGGCCGCGCCCGCGACACCGGTAGCGGCTTCCACTTCGGGCTAGGGCCTGTTGGCGCTGTGCCACATGGCCGCGCCCCCGGATCAAGTCCGGGGCAGGCTTGGCCCTTTGCCCGCGGGCAAGGAAGAGTGAGGAAGATGTATGTCGATACATAGACGAGCGATGACGCAGTCATGCGGGCAAAGGGCCACGGCCCGAACGGTTGCTCCGCAGCGGCCGCCGTCCATCGGTGCGCGCCTTGACCATGGAACCACCATGGCGCTACCGCGCGCGCCTCGTCTGGCAACCGCTGCGGAAGCAACGCGGCTCACGTGGCACAGCGCCAACAGGCCCTGAGCGTGGCCGACGAATTCGAAGACTTGCTGAAGACGCTGGCGAAGGGCGAGCTCGTGCCGGTATATCTGCTGGCGGGTGACGAGCCGCTGCAATTGCAGGAAGCGGGCGATGCGTTGCGCGCGCGTGCACGCGCGCTCGGCTACGCCGAACGCGAAGTGCTGGACGTCGAGCCGCACTTCGACTGGGACAATCTGGCGCGCAGCGGCGCCAGTCTTTCGCTGTTCGCATCGCGGCGTCTGATCGAAGTGCGCCTGCCCACCGGCAAGCCCGACCGCGACGGTTCTGCGGCGATCATGGAATGGTGCAAGTCGCCGGTGCCCGACACCGTGCTGCTGGTCAGCGCGATGCAGTGGAGCAAGAAACACGAGGGCGCCTGGGTGAAGGCGATCGAGCGCGCGGGCGTGTACGCGTGGTTGCGCGCGCCGCGCGTGGATCAGCTTCCGGGCTGGATCCGCGCGCGGATGCGCAAAAGGAACCTTGAACCCGACGCGGATGCCGTCGCACTGCTCGCGTCACGCGCCGAGGGCAACCTGCTCGCCATCGCGCAGGAAATCGACAAGCTGGCTGCCGAGCGCGAAGGCGGACCGGTGAACGCCCGGGATCTTGAATCGCTGGGCGCCGACAATGCGGTGTATGACGTGTTCAAACTCACCGACGCCGCGTTCGGCGGCGATGCGCCGCGGGCGTTGAAAATATTGAATGGCCTGCGCGCGGAAGGCGAGGACGTGATCCCGATGTTGGGCTGGTTGCTCAACCAGCTCGACCTCGCGTTGCGGCTGGCGTCGGCTCCGGATTTTGCGAGCGGTGTGCGCAACGAATACGGCATGTGGCCCGCGCGCCAACAATTGTTCAAGGGCGCCCTGCAACGCGCCGGCCGAGGGAATGCGCATTGGCGTCGCTGCCTCGCCGAATGCGCGCGCATCGATCGCATGGCCAAGGGTCGCGTGCAGGACCAGGCCGGCAAGAGCGTGGGCGACCCGTGGCGCGAGATGGAACGCCTGATGGTTGCGATTGCGCAGCCGCGTAGCGCGAATGTGTTGTTGGCGGCATGACGTCCATGCGACCTCTCGCCATCTTCGGCGGCACTTTCGACCCCGTCCACACGGGGCACTTGCGCGCGGCGTGGGAGGCATCGGAGGCGCTGGATGCCGAAGTACGCATGGTGCCGGCGAAAATTCCGCCGCATCGCCCGCAGCCGGTCGCAAACGTGACCGAGCGGGTCGCGATGTTGCGCGCGGCGTTGGCGGGGCAACGGCGTCTGCAGCTGGACCTGCGCGAGCTTGATCGTCCGGGGCCGTCGTACACCTTCGATACCCTCGCGTCGCTGCGCTCGGAAACGGGCGATCAGTGTCCACTGGTGCTGTTGATCGGGGCCGACGCGTTCGCCGGCCTGTCCACCTGGCACCGCTGGCGCGAACTGTTCGATCTGGCGCACATGTGCGTGCTCACCCGGCCTGCCCAGATTCCGGCGATGCCGGATGCGCTGGCAAACGAAGTCGCATCACGCCGGGCCGACGACACGCCTGCGCTGTGCGATGCGCCCGCAGGCCGGGTGCTGAACATGGTGGTGTCTTCGCTGGGCATATCGGCGACGCGCATTCGCGCATTGCTGGCGGCCGGACGCGAGCCACGTTGGCTGGTGCCGCAGGCGCTGCTCGACAGCCCCGCATTGCTGGCGCCGTATCGGAAGAGCTGGGACCGGGGACCGGGGCCCGGGGCTCGGTAAAAGCGGAGCTACCACTGCCGATTTCTTTTCAACCAAATACTTTTGGCGACATCGAACGACCGCAGCAAAAAGCTTCACGCACTCCGGGTCCATCGTCCCCGGTCCCCGTACCGCACTTGCGATCTCGTGGCATGAGTGCATACTGAAGTCGCGCAATCCGCGCACTGACCAGAGGCCGAGGCCTTCGAAAACTTGAGTAGCCAGAACGAGTCACGCTCCGCCGCCATTTCCGTCACCCGTCCTCCCACCACTGCCACCCTGCGCCGACGCGTGCTCGCCGCCCTCGATGAATTGAAGGCGCACGATATCCGCGAGATCGATGTCCGCGGGCGCACTTCCATCGCCGACCTGCTGATCATCGCGTCCGGCACCTCCTCGCGTCACGTCAAATCCATCGCCGACGAAGTCGTCAAGTTCGCCAAGCGCGCGGGCATGTTGCCGCTGGGCGTGGAAGGCGAGGCCGAAGCCGAATGGGTACTGGTCGACCTGGGCGACATCATCGTGCACGTGATGCTGCCGCGCATCCGCGAGTTCTACGGACTGGAGCGTCTGTGGACCGTGGGCGACCAGGCGCCCGAAGCCGAAGCGGCGAACGATCGCTGAGAGGCACGCCATGCGCGGGCGGCTGATTGCGGTCGGCGAACGCATGCCGAGTTGGGTCGCGTCAGGCTTCGCGGAGTACGTGAAGCGGTTGTCGCATGACCTGCCGCTGGAACTTGTCGAGACCAAACCCGGTTTGCGTGGCAAGGGCCGCGACGGTGCACGCGCGATGGCGGACGAGGGTGCGGCGTTGCTGGCTGCGCTGCCACGCAACGCGCATGTCATCGCGCTGGATGGCCGCGGAAGCGCCTGGTCGAGCGAACAACTTGCCGCTCAATTGTCGAACTGGCGCATGGCGGGTCGCGATCTCGCGTTCCTGATCGGTGGCCCCGACGGACACGCGCGCGACGTGCTGCAACGTGCCGACCAACGCTGGTCACTCGGGCCGCTCACGCTGCCGCACATGCTGGTGCGACTGGTGGTCGCCGAACAGCTGTACCGCGCGGCGACCATTCTCGGCGGGCATCCCTACCACCGCGGTTGATGGCGCGCCGATGGGCGGAACTGCCGTTTGCATCCGAGCGTGAATCGCCCAACTTCCAGCCCACCCGGACGACTGGTTGGGCGGCCAATGGAACCTTCCGATGGAAGAATCAGCGGCGCGCGGCAACGCCTCCGCTGGAGTGAGACGTCAGCTGGCAGAACGCTCGGGGGGGGCAAACGGCCCGCGCAGCAATAGCGCGGCATACGCCGCTGCCAGTGCTCCGCCGACGGCCACCGCCAACCAAAGTATTGGCGGGGCACCGTGGCCAACCAGTGCACGCAGCAAGCTGAGTGTGCTGATGAAATACAGAACCAGGTTTGCGAAAACCGTCGGACGGCCGTAAATGCCGCCCAAGGTTGTGGAGCGTTGGACCCAGTTCAACGTTGCCACGCCCAGCCAGGCTCCAGCGAGCAACTGGCCGAGCCACGCGGCTGCTACCGGAAAGCCCGAAACGATTGCGGGGAGAACCACGTCCGGCGCGAATAACAAGACCAGCCCCGCAACCAGAAGTACGACAGCGCTGATGCGTGATAGAACTGCAGAAATCATTGGTCGAGATCAATCCCGTGTTCGAGCCCGCTGACGCCAAATGTATCTCTGAACGGGGCCGGTAACACCGATACTCCCGGCGCTCGCGGCTCGTGTCAAACGGGGAATTTGCACGCAGCGTACTGGTTCGCCGGACGTTGTCTGGTGCGTCCGGTCGAGGTTTCGTTGTCCGGGCATGGGGCAGTATCCGGTTTCGAGGATGCGCAGGCGCGGTGCCCGATGCAGCAGGATGCCGCTGGCATGCGGAGCGTATCGCGTAGCCGGTACGATGGCGGCGTCGGAATGATTCGGGAGCAGCGGCAATCGTGACTGCGAAAACGGCAAACACGCGGTGCTGGTTGTGGGGACGTGCGGGGTTGCTGATGGTGTGCGCGATCATGGTGGCGAGTCCGGTCGCCGCGACGAGTCCTCCGGTGGCCAAGGCAGCGCGGTTCGATGTCGGCTCGCGCGTGATGGCTTCGGCCGAGCCGCCCGTGTCGCGGCCGGCGACTGAACCCTGCGTGGTGACGCTGTTGTCCCGAGAGGCGTTCGACGACCACGGCGACGCGTCGTCGATGGCAGCGCGTCCACACCCTTTTCGCTTTGTGCCGCCTGCCGGGTGTGGCGATGGCTGGAACAAGGTGGTGCTGGACATCGACTTCTCGGTCCCGGCCGGTCGTCAGTTCGATCGCACCGCGACGCTCTGGCTGGGCGGCGTGAACCTGTATTTCGGCACCACCGTCGAGCCGGAGCCGGGCTTAGCCCAGCACTGGCGCGTGACACGCGACCTCACCGACTATGCGTCGTTGTTCCGGCATGTGCAGATCGGGCAGATGATCCTCAACAACTGGATCAGCCCCACCACCAACCAGCCGATCCACGCCGACGTGCGCCTGCTGTTTTATCCGGCCAGTGCCGCGCAGCCGGCTGCCGCCGCCGCCGATCGCGTCTATCCACTGAGCAGCGACCCGCGCGGCGAACAGACGGCGTTGCAGAGCCCGGGCCAGACCTTGTCGCGCAGGTTCACGTTTCCGCGCAATGTCGAGCGTGCATATCTCGACGTCATCGCGCAGAGCCAGTCCCACGATGAGCGCTGGTACACCTGTGTCGACAAGCGTTGGCTGGAACAAACGCGTGCGTATTCGCTGGAGTCGTTCGAGGCCTGTGACGGCGGCAGTTTCCGGGGCGTGGAAGTGCTGGTGGATGGCAAGCCGGCCGGACTGGCGCCGGTGTACCCGTGGATCTACACCGGCGGTGTGGCGCCGCATCTGTGGTTGCCGACGCCGGGTATCCAGACCGTCAATTTCATTCCGGCGCGGGTGGACCTGACGCCGTTCGCCGGCCTGTTCGACGATGGCGAGCCGCATACGATTACCGTGCGCGTATTGGGCGCGGACCACTTCTTCAACGTTGCCGCGAATCTGCTGGTCCATCAGGATCCGCACGCCAACGTGCTCGAGGGCCGCGTCATGCAAAACACGCTGGCCGTGTGGCAGCCGGCGGGGCTCACGGTGCGCGATACCTTGCACGCCAATGCGGCGGGCCGCGTCGTGGGCACGATCAATACCGATCAGCAGCAGTCCTATGCGATCACGGGACGCTTGCGCAGTCCGCGCGGAATACTCGATACCAGCGTCCACTACAGCGGCGGATTCCACAATCACCAGACCTTCGGGCGGCCGGGCGCGAAGCTTTATGACGAGGCCATCAACCAGCTGGGCACGCTGTCGCTGACCGTCGTGCGCACCCTGGACGGGCGTCGACTGGACGGCTACA
>JBOHYV010000014.1:0-17455 GCA_050738135.1 Rhodanobacteraceae bacterium
GCCGCGGATCGCGCAGATGAAGGCACCGTGGTCGGTGCGGTGTCGAGCAGCAACGAAGTGCGCACGGAACAGGCCGGCAGCGTAGGGGGCGTCAAGGCCGTGCCGGCGGTGCGTGCAATGGCGCGCAAGTTGAAGGTCGATCTTGCACGCGTGCGGGGCACGGGCGCAGGCGGCGTGGTCACGATGCAGGATGTGAGGAATGCCGCGGCGTCGGGTACAGCTTCGCTCGCCGTGCCGTCCGGCAGAGGGGCTGGGGGTGCGGGTTCGGTTTCCATGCAGCGATCCGCTGGACCCGAATCCTCATCCGGCCCATCTTCGATCAAAGCTGGGCCACCCGCTCCCAGTGGGAGAAGGGAAGAGCAACGCACCACCGTCTCCCGATCCGGCAAACCGATGCGCACGACGCCGCCTTCAGTGCAGGCGACCGGCCAGCCGGAACAGCTGAAAGGCGTGCGCCGCAATATGGCGCGGGTGATGGCCGACGCGCATGCGCAGGTCGTGCAAACCACGCTCGTGGACGATGCCGACCTGCACCAGTGGCTGGGCAAGCAGGACATCACGGCGCGTCTGGTGCGCGCAATCGTCGCGGCGTGCAAGGCGGTTCCTGCGCTGAACGCCTGGTTCGACGGCAAGGATCTCACCGTCACCCGCCATCCGCACGTCGACCTCGGGATCGCCGTGGATACCGAAGACGGCCTGTTCGTGCCGGCGTTGCGCAATGCCGACGTGCTGGACGCGCGCGGCGTGCGCGAAGGCATCAACCGGTTGCGGGCACAGGTGGAAGACCGTTCGATACCGGCATCCGAGCTTTCCGGCTACACCATCAGCCTGTCCAACTTCGGAATGTTCGCCGGGCGCTACGGCACCGTGGTGGTGGTGCCGCCGTGCGTGACGATCGTCGGCGCAGGCAAGCTTGCCCACGATGTGGTCGCGGTAATGGGCGGTATCGAGGTGCACCGCCGTCTGCCGATCAGTCTGACCTTCGACCATCGCGCGTGCACGGGTGGCGAGGCTGCGCGGTTCCTGAAAGAAGTCCTGGACGATCTGGCGCTGCCGCAATAAACCCGGGACTCGGGACTCGGGACTCGGGACTCGAGACTCGGGACTTCGGGACTCGGGACTCGTAAATCCCAAGCCTTCATTCCGGACGCGGCGAGGCCGCGATCCGGAATCAGCGGACAGCATTCGCCGATCCAACTGGTGGACATTGCCCGCCTGCATGTCGAAACGCGTTGTAGGGTGGGCTGACCCCGGATTGGATCCGGGGAAGCCCAACGGTTTTGGCAAGCTCAGCGTCGGCTTCGCGGTGCCCAGGCCAACCTTGAACGCGTTGCTGACGTAATAGGTCGGGTCGACTGCAGCGTCGTAACCGATCTCGTGGTTGCCCGCCAGGCCGGCGCTGGTGCCGTTGCTGGCCGAGCCCCCGCTGGAAATGGAGAAGTTGAAGGCAATGGCCCAGTCTCCATGGCGTGGACGGCTTTCGCGCAGGTTGAGCGAGAATGATGGCGGCAGCCGCAGCGCGCCGTGGCCACGCGTCAACAGGTCGTCCCAGCCGCCGCTGTCGATGTCGAGTTCGATGTTTTCCTGACCGCCGTTCCGCAACGCATCCCCGCCCACTCGGATGTCCATCCGCCACCAGGTTGATAGTCGGCCACGAACGTCGCACCGGCACCGCGTGTGCGCAGGCCATGCTGCACGATGTCGCTACCGATCATGTTGCCGGCGATCGTCAGTCGAGGCCACGGTGAAGTTGTAACCGGTGCGGCCGCTACCGGTGAAATCGACGTCGACGTTGACCCGGTCCACCTGCTCACGAAAATCGTGTTCCACGTGTTGTTCCGTGCGCGGGACACCCGGTGGTTGGCTGACCCGCATGGCCACGGCCAGTCCTTTGGGCGTGGCCAGGATCCACGCCTGGATGGGATAGATCGCCGGCTTGCCCGTCAGGGGCTGGGTCTGGCGAAAGTCCGTGATGTGCCGTGCCCCTTTCCATTCACCGGGTTCGATGTTGCCATCGATGGTGACGGCCGCTACCGGCAGCGCGAGTACGACCAGCAGCAACCATGCGAAGGAAGCGAAGCGCAAGGGTTGGATTTCCAGGGAGATGCGGCAGATGCGGCACGCGTGATCACGCAACCGCAGAACGGCCATTGCGTCCGGCTACATACAAGCTAACCGTGATTCCACATGACACCTACTGCCGAAAGTCATGCGCTTTTGCATGCGGCTGAAGGCAAGTCCACGGTGTCATGCCCGGCTTCCACACGGCTCCGGCCCGCATCCGTTTTGATTTCGGCTCGCGACGAAGTTCATCAAGCCGGTGCAATCGTGCCGACCGGTCAACGCTCGTCGCGCAGCGATGCAAGTGCCAGACGTGCGTGTTGCAATGCGGCGTCGCGGGTTGCAACATCCGGAAATGTCGTGCTGATCGCCAACTGTTCGTCTCCTTGCAGGAAGGCGAAGCGCGCATCGTCAACGGACGCGAGTGCATCAAGGGCGTTGCCCGCCGACAGCAGGCGCGATGCCTGGCGCGCGCTGCGCGGATCGGGAAAGGCGCGCGACAGCAGCAGCTCTTCGCCGTCCGCGCCGAGCAGACGAAAGTGAAAGCCGGCGTCGCCGCGGAAGCTGACCATGCGCGCGCGCTTTTCGGACTTCTTCGAAGTTTCGTTTTTTCCTGCTGGCGTGGCTATTGCGCCGAGACCTACTGCCCGGCGCATGAGTTCGAGCCTCGAAATCGCGACCGAGCGTGCCTTCCCCGCGCCAGCGCGCAGCGTGTCTTCGATGTCGTCGGGCCGCGCCATGAGTGCGTCGTAGCGTTCGCGCAGTGGCGCAATTTCACCGTCGATCCGCTCGAACAGTTTCTCTTTGGCTTCGCCCCAGGCCAAGCCGGTCTCGAGTTCGCGCCGAAACGCGTCGCTTTCAGCTGCACCCGCGAAGGCGCGATAGATTGCGAACAGGCTGGATGAATCCGCGTCCTTCGGCTCGCCCGGTTCACGCGAATCGGTGACGATGCGCGCAATCGCGTCGCGCAGTGCCTTCGCGCCACCCTCGAACAGGGGCACGGTGTTGTCATAGCTCTTCGACATCTTGCGGCCGTCGAGGCCGGGCAGGGTGGCGACACCGTCCTCGATGGCGGGTTCCGGCAGTGCGAAGGGTTCGCCCTTGCTGCCGGCCGCGCGCCATGCCTTGCCGTACAGGTGGTTGAAACGTTGGCCGATGTCGCGCGCCATCTCGATGTGCTGTACCTGGTCGCGGCCGACCGGCACCTTGTTGGCGTTGAAGATCAGGATGTCGGCGGCCATCAATACCGGGTACATGTACAGCCCCGCCGTGATCGCGGCGTCCGGATCTTCATTCTTCGCGGTGTTCTGGTCCACCGCGGCCTTGTAGGCGTGCGCACGATTGAGCAGGCCCTTCGCCGTCACGCAGGTGAGGATCCAGGTCAGTTCCGGAATCTCCGGAATATCCGATTGCCGATAGAACGTGACCCGTTGCGGGTCGAGGCCGCAGGCCAGCCAAGTCGCCGCGATTTCAAGCCGTGAGCGCGCGATCCGCGTCGGCTCTTCGCACTTGATCAGCGCGTGGTAGTCGGCCATGAAATAAAACGCATCGACTCCACTGCGTCGGCTGGCCGCGACCGCGGGCCGGATCGCACCAACGTAGTTGCCGAGGTGCGGCGTGCCGGTGGTGGTGATGCCGGTAAGGAAGCGGGTGGTCATGGTCCGTGATTATCGCGAATAAGGAGGGCAGCGCGGATGGTAGCCCGGATGAAGAGGTAGCCCGATGAAGCCGCGTAGCGGCGGACTGCGTTTGCAGGATAGCAAACGCGAACGGCGCAGCCGGCCCGCAGGGTGAGCGACACGGACGTCACGAATAAATCCGGATCATCTTGCCTGACATTCCCCGATTGCGCTTCGCTTCATCCGGGCTACTGTGGACGGTCGTGCGTGTGCACCGCGTCGACCAGCACGGCGACGTGTTCGGGGTCGATGTCCGGCGTGATGCCATGGCCGAGGTTGAACACATGGCCGGGGTGCGCGCCGAAATCATCGAGTACGCGGTGAACCTCGCGGCGGATCACGTCGGGTGACGCCAGCAGGGTCGCCGGATCCAGGTTGCCTTGCAGCGCGACCCGATCGCCGACGCGGTGCCGTGCTTGCTCCAGAGTAATCGTCCAGTCCACGCCCAGCGCCGCGCAGCCGGTGTCGGCCAGGGCTTCGAGACTGGCGTTGGCACCTTTCGAAAACAAGATCAACGGCGCGTCGCGGGCGCGCGGGTCCTCGCGCAGCAGTGATGCAATTTGCGCGAGATAACGCTGCGAGAATTCGAGGAACATCGCAGGCGTGAGCATGCCGCCCCAGCTGTCGAACACCATCAGTACCTGCGCACCGGCCGCGGCCTGGGCGGCAAGGTACGTCGCCACCGCGCGCGCATTGATGTCCAGTAGCGCGTGCATCGCGGCGGACTCGTTGAGCGCGAATGCCTTGACGCGCGCGAAGTCGCGCGAGCCCTCGCCTTCGATCATGTAGCAGGCGAGCGTCCATGGACTGCCGGCGAAGCCGATCAGCGGCACCCGCCCACGCAATTCTCCGCGGATCAGGCGCACCGCATCCATCACATAGCGCAGGGAAGCTTCGGGATCGGGGACGCCGAGCTTCGCAATATCGGCGGCGCTTCGCACCGGCGAGGAAAACTTCGGCCCTTCGCCTTCCGCGAAATGCAGGCCAAGGCCCATCGCGTCGGGCACGGTGAGAATGTCCGAAAACAGGATCGCGGCGTCGAGTTCGAAGCGCTCGACCGGTTGCAACGTGACCTCGCAGGCGAGCTCCGGCGTTTGTGCCAGTGCCAGAAAGCTGCCGGCGCGCTGGCGGACGGCACGGTATTCAGGCAGGTAACGGCCTGCCTGGCGCATGATCCAGACCGGTGTGGCGTCCACGGACAGGCGACGCAGCGCGCGCAGGAAACGGTTGCCGCGGGCGGATTCCTCAGCCATGCGGGCTTTCCATGCCCTGCGTGATCATCACCTTGAAACCACGGTTGAGCTGCGCATCACGCGCATGCTCGAACGCGGCCAGTGCAGCATCGCGGTCGAGGTAAACCTCGCGCTTCAGCATTGCGCGACCACCCTGGGTGCCGGATTCGCGGTATAGCGTCCATCCGCCGAGCAGATCCTGCTCCAGCGCGATGCGGCAATATCGCGGCGCGGCACCGCCTGCGGGCGGGATTTGCATGTAAAGATGCATGGTTGGCTGCATGGACCCGAACGAACGGCCATTGTAGCGAGCGGGGCCGAGGGCCGAGGGTGAAACGTGCACCGGACGTGCGGGCGCTTTCGTACGTTCCAGCAGTCCGCGGCGCCTGGTTCGAAGCGCCCTCGCTACTCGCACCTCGCTCCTTCAAGAGCCCACATCACCGCCGGCTCGTCCACGCCTTCCACGATTTCCGCGCGCCCGATTCCGCGCCACAGGACCAGTCGCGGCGTGCCGGCGCGATTCTTCTTGTCAAGCCGCATGCGCGTGAGCAGTGCATCGGCCGGGATGCCTTGTGGGATAGCGATTGGCAAGCCGAACCGTTGCAGCAGCACGCGCAGCCGTTGGGCGTCCACATCGTTGGCCATGCCCAGCTTGGACGACAAGCGTGCCGCCACGATCATGCCGATCGCGACGGCTTCGCCGTGCAGCAGCGTGCCAAAGCCGCTTTCGGCTTCGAGGGCGTGGCCGAAGGTATGGCCGAAGTTGAGCAGCGCGCGCTCGCCGGTTTCGCGTTCGTCGCGTTCCACCACCCTGGCCTTGAAGCGACAGCAGGTGGCGATCGCACGGGTCAATGCATCGGCGTCGCGCGCGAGCAACGCTTCCGCATGTGCTTCCAGCCACGTGAAAAAATCCGTGTCACCGATGCACGCGGTCTTGACCACTTCGGCAACGCCTGCACGCAGCTCGCGATCAGGCAGGGTCGCGAGCGTGTCGAGGTCGGCCATCACTGCGCGCGGTTGATGGAACGCACCGATCAGATTCTTGCCGGCAGGATGATCGACGCCGGTCTTGCCGCCTACCGACGAGTCCACCATCGCGAGCAGGGTGGTGGGGAACTGCAGGAAGTCGATGCCACGCATCCAGCATGCGGCGGCGAAACCCGCGATGTCGCCGATCACGCCGCCGCCCAGCGCCAGCACGCAGGCGTCGCGTGTGGCGCCGAGTCCCGCCAGCGCATCGAGAACTTGCGAGACGGCTTCGAGGTTCTTGTGTGCCTCGCCGGCGGGGAGCACACAGGTTTCGCAATGCATCGTGGCGCCTAAGGTGCGCATCAATGCGTCCTTCAGACGTTCTGCATACAGCGGCGCCACATTGGTGTCGCTGACGATCAGCACGTGGCGGCCATGCAATTCGCAGCACCAAAGATCCGCGGCTCCGAGTAGTGCCGCGCCGATCCTGATTGGATAGCGATTCGCGGCGAGGCTGACCTCGATGCTGGTCGTCATGCGGATGTCCGTTTCAAAGGTGTCCGTTGCCAATACCGTTCCAGCAATGCCGCGATGCGGGCTGCGGCCTGTTGACAGGATTCGTCCGCGCTGCCGACCGCGAGATCGGCGAGTTCGCGATACAGCGGGTCGCGTTCCTGCGCGAGTTGTTGCAGGCGCTTGCGGCGATCCGGTGCATCGAGAAGCGGGCGCTGCCGGTCCCGGGCGAGGCGATGCAGTTGCTGCTCGATCGAGGTTTCCAGCCACAGCACGAAGCCGCATCTGCGCAACAACGCACGATTCGCATCCGTCAGCACCGCGCCGCCGCCTGTTGCGAGCACGATGTCGTGACGCTCGACGAGTTCAGCCAACAGGTCGGACTCGCGGCGGCGGAAACCGGCTTCGCCCTCGATCTCGAATATGGTTGCCACGCTCGCGCCCGTGCGTTCCTCGACGGCCGCGTCGAGGTCGATGCACGTCATTCCGAAATGCTGCGCAAGCCGTCGCCCGATGCTGGACTTGCCGGCGCCCATCGGGCCGATCAGGAACAGGTTGGACGAGGGGTTCATCGGCTGGATCAAGGTCGCTGGGGCCGCAATCCACGAGCTCGATGCGAAGCGGCTGTTGTGGAAAGCCAGGCCGGAGGTCGCTCTGGTCTTCCATGGTGCTGGCATCGATCACCAGCTGTGATGCCGGACGTAGCGGCGATCATGGATGATTGCACTACAAAGCCTCGAGCCAACCCCACTTGTCCTGGGTGCGGCCATCGAACAACCCGAAGTACAGGTCCTGGATCCCGCGGGTGACCGGACCGCTTTCGCCGTTGCCGATCTGTTTGCCGTCGATGGCGCGGATCGGTGTGACTTCCGCGGCGGTGCCGCACATGAAGATTTCATCGGCGAGGTAGAGATATTCGCGCGGCAGGTCGCGTTCCACCACCGCCATACCGTTCTCCTGTGCCAAGGTGATGATGGAGTCGCGGGTGATGCCGTTCAGTATTGCGGCACTCACCGGCGCCGTGTGCAACGCGCCGTCGATCACCAGAAACACGTTTTCGCCCGCGCCTTCGCTCAACAGTCCGGTGGACGCGAGTGCAATGCCCTCGCCGAATCCGCGTTGGCGCGCCTCGCGCGCGATCAGCTGGCCGGAAAGATAATTGCCGGCCGCCTTGGCGCCCGCCGGAATCGTGTTCGGGGCGAAGCGTTGCCAGCTCGATACGCAGGCGGTGATGCCTTGCTTGAGCGCTTCCGGGCCGAGGTACGGGCCCATCGGCCAGCCGGCGATGGTGAGGCTGGCAGGTGTGTCGGCGGAAATGCCGAAACCGCCGAGTCCGCGATAGGCACACGGCCGGATGTACGCCTGGTCGAAACCGTTGCGCTTCAGGATTTCGTGGCAGGCTGCGGTGGTCTGCTCGATGGTGAATGGCATCGGCATGTCGTAGATGCGCGCCGAGTTGTAGAAACGCTTCATGTGCGCAGCCAGCCGGAAAATCGCGCTTCCCTGGCGCGTCTTGTAGCAACGGATGCCTTCGAATATCGCGGAGCCGTACTGCAGACCGTGCGACATCACGTGCACCGTGGCCTCGTGCCACGGGACGGTCTTGCCGTTGTGCCAGACCCACTCGGGATACTCGATCTCGACCATCTCGCGGCTCCGCTTAAAGCGGCAATGATAGCGTGTTGCGTGGCTCACAGGCCTTCTGCGCGTGGCTCGAAGCGGCCGTGGTGAAAAGTCAGGACATGGAAGTCCATTCTGGTCTCCCATGATCGCGGTCGACGGCGGGCAGCAATTTCATTTCACGGACCGCGATCATGGACGATCGCACAGTCATGCCCGCGGGTGATGCTGCGCATGCAGTCTCTTCAGTCCCTCGCGCGCGACCAGCGTGTAGATTTGCGTGGTCGAAAGATTGCTGTGGCCCAGCAGCATTTGCAGCGCACGCAGATCCGCGCCGTGGTTCAACAGATGGGTTGCAAACGAATGCCTGAGGACGTGCGGGGAAATGCGTTTGGCTGCGATGCCGGCGGCCGACGCATGTTTCTTCACGATTATCCACGCCATCTGGCGGGTCATGCCCGCCGCGCGGTTGGAAAGGAACAGCGTGGGCGTTTCGCGCCCCTTCGCCAAGGCGGGGCGTGCGTCGCGCAGATAGCGGGCCAGCCAGTCCATGCAGGTTTCGCCCACCGGCACAAGCCGTTCCTTGCCGCCCTTGCCGGTGATTCGCACGACGCCCTGGCGCAGGTTCACGCCTGCCAACGGCAGGCTTACGAGCTCGCCGACCCGCAAGCCGCAGGCATACATCAGCTCAAGCATCGCGCGGTCGCGCAGGCCAATGGGTGTACCGGTATCGGGCGCGACGAGCAGGCCCTCGACCTCGCGTTCGGCCAAAGCCTTGGGCAGCGTGCGCGGCAGTTTCGGCGCATCCAGCAGCAGCGTGGGATCTTCGAAAGCCGCGTTGCGACGCACCTGTTCACCATAAAAGCGGCGCAGGGCGGTCAGTTCACGCGCGTTGGTGCGTGCACCCACGCCGGCCTTGTTGCGCGCACCGAGATAGCGAAACAGGTCTTCCCGGCTGGCCCCGAGCAACCCGTTGGCTTGCCGCGCCAGCCACGCGGCACAACGTTCGAGATCGCCGCGATAATCGGTCAGCGTCAGGTCCGCGAGGCCGTCGCGCGACCACAGGCCTTCGAGAAAAGCCTCGATCGCCGCATGATCGCGCGGGTCGATGCCGGGCGCGGAATCCGTCATCATTCGATGCTGACGCGCACGCCTTTCCACCGCAAGCCCCTCATGTCAACGACTCCCGCGTTCCCTGCCGATCTCAAACCCGTCCCGCTGTGGCGGCGTTTCGCTGCGATGGTGTACGACGTCCTTCCATTGATCGGATTGTGGATTGTCGCCTCGGGCCTGTGGGTGCTGGCATTCCACAACGTCTACGATCCGCAACATCCACAGCCGGCATTGCGCGCATTGCTGAGCCTGTGGTTGCTGATCGTCACCGCCGCGTATTTCGTGGTTTCGTGGGTGCGGGTGGGCGCCAGCATAGGCATGCGCGCGTGGAGGCTGAAGCTGGTGCGCGAGGATGGTACGCGCGTCGATGCGCGCACCGCCATGCTGCGCTTCGCGCTCGCGCTGCTGTCGCTCGCCGTCGTCGGCTGCGGGTTCTGGTACGCATGCTTCGACGCCGACCGGCGCACCTGGCACGATCGGGTATGCGGGACGCGCATGGCGCGCTTTTAGGTTCATCAGGGTTCCATCCCAAGGCGTGCGGACGGCTGCGCACGTCTGTCCCGAAATGGCATAAGCAAATGCCGCATCGGCACGCGCAGGACTTGACAACCCCCCCCCCTATTGTGCTTATTGTTTTCCGACAGGAAAGCAGCATTTGTCTCGGGATGGGAGACTGGCCGTGGATGGGTTGTTTCGACAGGAAGCAGTCGAAGCGCAACGCCCGCAAACGTTGGGCGCCATCCGGCTGGCCGTACCCGTTTCGCACCGGATTTGGGGATTTTTCGCCGCGGCCGTGACGGTGGCCATCGTGTTGTGGCTGTGTCTTGGCCATTACACCCGCCGTGAACACGTCACAGGCTCGTTGGTTCCCGAAGCCGGGCTGCTGACAATGTCCGCACCCAGTGCCGGCACGATCGTTCGCGTGGCGGTGAAGCCCGGCGAGCATGTGCATGCTGGGCAAACTTTGCTGACGGTTTCCGGTGACCGCGCCAGCGCCGCGCTGGGCGATACCGACGCCGCCGTCGCCAGGGCGTTGCAGCAACAACAGGCGCAAATCCGCGCCACCCTGGCTGCGCTTCCGGCGCAAGTTTCCGACCAGGCCACCGATCTGCAACGCCGGATCACGATGCTCGGTATCCAGATCCGTCAGTTCGATGCGCAACTGGCGCTGCAACGCAAGGAAGCAGTGGCCTCGACGGACTTGCTGAAAAAGATCGTGCCGCTGCACCGGCAAGGGATCATTTCGACGGTCGAGTTCGATCAGTACCAGGCCACGGCCTTGTCCGAACAGGCCGGCATCAAGACCATCGAGAATCAGCGGCTGGATGCCGCACAGCAGCGCAGTCAGCTGCGGGCCCAGTTGGCGCAATTGCCGCTGACCACGGCCGCGACCCGACACCAGTTGCGCGGTCAACTGGCGCAACTTGCGGCGACCACCGCCCAGAACGACGTGGCCCGCGACACCGTGCTGCGGGCCACGAGCAATGGCACGATCACCAGCCTGCTGGTCAAACCCGGCCAGACCCTGCAGGCCGGCCAGCCGGTCGTGTCGATCCTGCCGCAAGGTTCGCCACTGGAGGCGCAGCTGCTGGTGCCCAGCAGCGCGATCGGTTTCGTCCACAAGGGCACGCCCGTGGTGCTGCACTATCAGGCATTCCCGTACCAGAAGTTCGGCGTGCAGCACGGTACCGTGCTTGATGTTTCGCGCAGTGCCCTGACGCCGGCCGAACTCACCTCCTTGCTGGGCCAGGCGCCGCCGCCAACACCGCTGTATCGCGTGGAGGTGAAGCTCACCGAGCAGAGCATCCAGGCCTATGGCAAGCAACAGGCATTGTTGCCGGGCATGGCATTGAGCGCCGACCTGCTGCTGGACCACCGCCGCATGATCCAGTGGATCTTCGAACCGTTGTATGGCATGGCCAAACGGGGAGGGCACGCCTGATGGCGCGCGAGCCTGCCATGGACCATGATGCCGTCAGCGGCGGACGCGGCGATCCCGCAACGTATGCCGACGATGTCCCCGAACCGCGGCTGCATTTCGGCTGGGGCAAGTACCTGCCGATGATCCGCCAGAGCGAGGCCGCCGAGTGCGGCCTGGCGTGCCTCGCGATGATCGCGAGCTATTACGGTCATCACGTCGACCTGCCGACCCTGCGCCAGAAGTTCGCGCTGTCGCTGAAAGGCGTCCGGTTGGGCCAGCTCATCGAGATGGCGCAAACCCTGGGCCTGGCCTGTCGCCCGTTGCGGCTGGATCTGGGCGAACTGGAGCGCCTGCAGACGCCGTGCATCCTGCATTGGGATCTCGACCACTTCGTGGTGTTGCGCAAGGTCGCCAGACGCCGCGCGTGGATCCACGATCCCGCGTTCGGCGAACGCCGGTTGCGCATGGACGAACTGAGCCCGCACTGGACCGGCGTGGCGGTGGAATTGAGCAAGGGCCCGACCTTCAAACGCAAGGCGCCGCCGTCGCCGGTTTCGTTGCGCAAGCTCGCCGGCTCCATCCAGGGACTCGGCAAGGGGCTGACGGTGGTCTTCAGCCTCGCGCTGTTGCTGGAGCTGATCAGCTTGCTGTGGCCGCAGTTCCTGCAGATGGTGATCGACCAGGTGCTGGCCGATGGCGACCACGGCCTGCTGACCCTGCTGGGGCTGAGCTTCCTGCTGTTGCTTGCCATGCAGACGGTGGTGTCGGCGCTGCGCACCTGGACGGTGATGTGGCTGGGCACCCACTTCAACCTGAGCTGGGCCGGCAACGTGTTCCAGCACCTGTTGCGGTTGCCGCAGGATTATTTCATGAAGCGGCACCTGGGCGACGTCGTTTCGCGCTTCGGCGCGGTCGGTGCGATCCAGCAAACGCTGACCACCAAGTTCGTGGGCGTGATCCTGGACGGCGTGATGGCCGCGCTGACGCTCGCGGTGATGCTGGTGTACAGCCCCATGCTCACGGGCATCGTGGTGTTGGCCGTTGCCCTCTACGCCGTGACGCGGGTGCTGTATTACCGGGTGTACTTCGAATCGAATCTGTCCATGATCACCACCCGCGCCAAGCAGCAGAGCGTGTTCATGGAAGCCGTGCGCGGGGTCCAGACCCTGCGCCTGCACAACCAGACCGCCGCGCGCACATCGCATTATCTCAATGCCGCCGCCGACACCCTCAACACCTCGATCAAGGTGCAAAAGCTGAACCTGCTGTTCGGCTCGGTGGACAGCCTGACCTCGGGCATCCAGCGGGTAGGGGTGTTGTGGATCGGAGCGTACCTTGCACTGGGCGGACACTTCACCGCCGGCATGCTGATGGCATATGTGGCCTACGCCAGCCAGTTCACCAGTCGGGCATCCAGCCTGATCGACTACGTGGTGCAGTTGAAGTTGATGCGCCTGCAAGGCGAACGCCTGGCCGACATCGTCTTGACCCAACCGGAAGCCCACACCGAAGCCCAATGGGTGGGACCGGAACCCGAACCCTCGATCCGCTTCGACAAGGTGAGCTTCCGCTACGCCCCGGGAGAACCGTGGGTGCTGAAGGATTGCAGCTTCGAGGTCAAGGCCGGCGAATCCGTCGCCATCACCGGTCCGTCCGGCGGTGGCAAGAGCACCCTGGTGCGGCTGATGCTGGGCCTGCTCGATCCGCAACAGGGCGATATCTTCATTGGCGGCGTGAACCTCAAGCAACTCGGCAAGCGCACCTGGCGCGGCATGGTCGGCAGCGTGATGCAGGATGACACCCTGTTCGCGGGCTCCATCGCCGACAACATCAGCTTCAACGACGAGGCCGCGACCCCACAAAAGATCGAGGCGGCCGCAAGGCTGGCCCAGATCCACGACGACATCATCGCGATGCCGATGGGCTACCACACCCTGGTCGGCGACATGGGTTCGGCGTTGTCAGGCGGTCAGAAACAACGGCTGTGCCTGGCGAGGGCGCTGTACAAGCGACCGCAAGTACTCCTGCTCGATGAGGCCACCAGCAATATCGATGTGGCATGCAGCTGCGCAATCCATGAAGCGCTGGCACAACAGACGATGACTGGAATTTTCGTCACGCATCGGCAGATAGCGTTAACCAATACGAGGCATGTCCTCGTTTTGCGCAACGGCACAGTTACGGTTCCGGAGACTGCGGCTACGAAAGTAGAAAATTTTCAGTTGGCCGAAGCGCAATAGCTCAGTCAACTGGCAAGCCGATGCCGAGGCGGCAAGCCCTCGGTCGATGAAGGAAGGAGAGCAGCTATGCGCGCTTTGAAGTTTTCAGAGTATGAACGGATATCTGGTGGGTTGATGCCGACGAGGTCGTTGGGCTCAGCTGGAGAAATGAGCCCAGACTTGTTGAAACCTCCGGGCGGTCCCGGTGATGGTGGGGCGATCGACTGGTCAAACCTTACGATAGATCCAAGCTGGTGGGGCGGCGATGCTGGCGGTAGTGCGGCAACGAATTCGTTCAATTTCTTTGCGCAGGCGGGCAACGCGCCTTCGGTTGAGTTCATGTTCACAGAAGGAAACGGATATGGCACGCTTTCGGCGAGCACCCCAAGTTATAACGGCGGTGGTGCCGTTCCTCTTCAAACTGTTCCTGCCGGGCCAGACGGGCCGGACTTAAAGTTTGGGCTCGAAGGAACATCTCACCTTGGTAATACGGAACTTGATTATAATTTCGGCATATCCACTGCCGACCCGTTCCACCCACAGCACGGTGCTATTGGTGGTGAGCTTACGGTTAAATGGTGATTGTGAGATCACTCATGTCGGGTGTCAGCGTGGTTCGTCTGCGTGCACCCGACATGTCTTACCGTCAAGGCCTGTGAAGGATTGACTCGATGAAATCGTCTTGGCTATACGTTTTGCCATGTATACTGCTTTCGATCGGCAGCATCGCAATTGCAGCACCACCGACGGTGCCACTGCCGCCAACGCATAATCCGCTGCTCAAGCCACTGGAGCACGGCGACTCCAGTGCCGTGCATCAGGTTGAGAACAAATACGGCGCCGGGCCGGTCACGCGGGCCATGGACCGTGCGCAACTCGGTTACGACATGCCGCGCCTGCTGTCGGCTGCGCGTCGTTGTCAGGATCTGGGCATCCAGGGAGGCACCGCCGACGACCTCGGAACCGCGTTGTATTGCAGTTACCTGGCTCGATCTTCCGCACTGATCGAGGGCAATGCGCTGGCTTATCTTCAGGAAGTCCAGTGGGTGAAGAACACGCTTTATCCAGCCATGGAGCGAGCTATCAACGATCACCCCATATTCGGGACGGGGTTGGACCCAGCCAACTTGCGTCGGTTGACCGATGCCACGCCTGCCGTTGCCGAAACCTGGCTCTCGGGGTCGCAAGCGTTGTCCTTCCAGGCTTCTGGAAGGACACGTGGATCCACGGACGCACAGCCGAAAATCGGTATCAAAATAAACGGACAGAACATCGCGGCTTTTATCGAGATGGGCCGTGGCACGCTGCGTACGCCCATCACCATCATTGAGCCGAAGGAAGAGCGGGCCTCCATAAGCTCGAAATTGAAATTGAAGCTCGTTGTACAAGATTACGCCAATGCTTTTGTGAGGTTCGGTGGTGCAAAATACACGATCACTCCCAGCCTTTACATTGCGGACAACGTATCAGTCGGCCCATTGATGTTGCACCACGTCGCCGTAGGCGTTGTCACGGCTGATTTTATTCGGCCCGGCGTGTATCTGGGTGCATCGATGTGGCGTCGGTTCGGAGAGGTGATGATCAGCGGTGCAGGTATTCGGCTGTCGAGACAAGCGACACATCAATGTGAACCGGTCGTGCCCATGACCTTTGCGGCCAATTATCACGAGGTCGGCTCGCTGCAGTTTCCAATCAGCGTGAACGGCGTCACGAGGACCGCAGCGCTGTCGATCCGGGCCACGGATCTAGTGGATATGGGTTCATCCACTTGGGTGGACCCGGGCGCCCGTGCCGCCAGTGCAGGGACGCGAAAAGATCGCACGGTGAAGGATCCGATCACGATCCAGGTCGGGCATCAATCGTTCAACACGCCATCGGCCTATGTCGCCACGAACTGGCACGAGCCGTTTCAGGTGTCGCTCGGCAGGTCGATTCTCGACCGATACATCGTGCATCTGAAACTGCGCGGCGGCAACCCGTCGATCTGCTTTGCGCCGAACCCTGGTGAAAACGGTGGCCGCGCGCACTGACGCTGCCGGTAATCCGTTTTTTGGCCACGAGTCATGAACGGCCTGCCGGGTCAACGGCGGCCATGGGTTCACCTGATAACCCGGTGGCCGGCTTGGTGCCCCGGCCTTCCCCCACGACTTCCCCACCCACAGGTGTTGCGACGTTTGCTTCAGTTCGTCGCACTGACTGGATTCATGACGCTCTGTGTCGCCACCCATGCATCACCTGCGATGCAGTCCTCGTCAGCGTTGAATTCCGCGTTCCGTTCGGCCCTGTCAAACGGCGACGCCAAAGCGGCCATTCGCGTCGCGAAGCAGTCCGGCATGGACTCATTTTGGATTTCGCTCTACCGCGATCAGCTGTGGTATCGGCTCCCGCAGTTGCTGTCCACCGCCACGGAATGCCGCGACAATGCATACCTGCATCGCGGCAACCTCATCGCATGGAAAGACGCAGCCACTTGTAACCGATTCATACTGGGCGTCACGGATCAGCTTGGCGACGCGCGGGGATACTTTGAAGCACTGGCGTGGCGACGACGCTACAGCGCAGCTCAGAGGAAGCGAGGGCATTCCGAGGCCGGGTTCCGGATGCTGTATCCGAAGCTGGATGTTGCCGGGTTGGCGGCTTCCGTACCGGCATATTCAGCCGAAGTCGACTCCACTGCGCCGATGGTGTTGCGCTATCCGAACGCGGATCACCGTACTTTGGCAAGCCACTCCGGCGATGTGATCCCAGAAGATGGCGAAACACCCATGTACGAACCGGTCGGGCCGGTGATCACCATGACCATCAATGGTCATCGAGTGGATGCAAGCGTCGATACCGGGCAGGCCCAGCCGCTGGTGATGTCGGCAACCGAATCTAAAGTGCTGGGGCTGAAACGGCTGGCGCCGGGGTCACGGGGGTTCCAATTGGTGGGTAAACCAATCGTGCCGGCTGGCAGCGTCAGCTTGTCCCTCGTGCGGCAATTGAAGCTGGGTACGCTGCAGGAAAACAACGTGATGGCAATCGTCATACCGGACAGTTACGGTATTGATGGGAAAAGAGAGTTGGTCGTGGGGTTGCCCCTGCTGGCACGTTTCAACAATGTGGTATTCAACAAATCCCGCATGGTCTTGAATGCACCCGCGGTGCCATGCCCGCACCCCTTGCCTGCAACTTACGCAACGGGACCGGGCAGGGGAGGGCTTCTGGCATTCGATGCCGATATGGATGGCCGGTCCATCAAGGCGTCCGTGGACACGGGTTCCAACATCCTGCTTGTTGCCGGGAAGGAATTGATGCCGAGCGATGGAACCACGGCCCCCCCGGCGGATGCTGGTCGCGCACACGGTGAAAGGATGTTCAGGTACCTTGCAATACGCGTGGCAGGCCTGACACTCAGCAACGACACCACGCCGGTGCTCCCAAAGCTTGCTTTCCCGGCTGTACTGATCGGCGCCCCAGCCCTTGCCGCGCTGGATATCCGTTTCAATTTCACGCCCAAACTTTCTCTCTGCCTCACCAGGCGATTGTCACCGAAGGCGGATACACGGCACCCACATCGCAAAACGGGCATGCACCCCACGGGGTCGGTGAGCGAGGTGCACTTGTTGCACATGCCACCGGGCACGAACAGCAAGGGCACGCGCACGAAACGAACGCCATCATTCGAACCTATTTCCGCGTTCCGAACCCCCTTGCTGCAAGGCATGAACATGTATCCCGGACGCGCCATTGTTGGTCGTTATGCCCCTCCTCCTCCTCCCTGGCTGCATTTCCACTTTCATTGCGTGATCTATCACGGCAACGTTTACATCGACGGCAGTGTTACGGGAAATTTCGGTCGTCCGGTACCGAATGCAACGGTCTATATCGGCCATGGCAGTTCGGCCGTCATGGCACTGACCTCGAACGATTCGGGGCACTTCGACGGAGTTGCCGCGTTGCCCGCCAGCCCCATCGCGGCACCGGCAGATATGGTACGGACGCCGATGCAGTGCACCTTGCCACGTGTCGAGGTCGGTACCCCGTCACGTGCGAAATGAAACCGGCGCGGCGGTGGCCTCCTGGGCCGTAGTGTGCCCGAAGACCTCCAGCTATGGCTGGACCGAGTTTAACAGGTTGTTGAAAAAG
>JBOHYV010000015.1:0-17162 GCA_050738135.1 Rhodanobacteraceae bacterium
GAAAGCCATGAACAGCGACGCATTCCGGCAGGCGTTGACCAGCCCGGCGTTCCTGAAGGCGATGAACAGCGATGCGTTCCGGCAGGCGCTGACCAGCCCGGCGTTCCTCAAGGCGATGAACAGCGACGCGTTCCTCAAGGCGATGAACAGCGATGCGTTCCGCAATGCGCTGACCAGCCCCGCGTTCCGTCAGGCCATGAACAGCCCCGCGTTCCGTCAAGCCATGACCAGCGATGCCTTCCGCCAGGCGATGAACAGCGATGCGTTCCGGCAGGCGCTGACCAGCCCGGCGTTCCTGAAGGCCATGAACAGCCCGGCATTTCGCCAGGCGATGAACAGCCCGGCGTTCCTCAAGGCGATGAACAGCGATGCGTTCCGGCAGTCGCTGAACAGCCCGGCGTTCCTCAAGGCGATGAACAGCGATGCATTCCGTCAGGCGATGAACAGCCCGGCGTTCCTCAAGGCCATGAACAGCGATGCATTCCGGCAGGCGCTGACCAGCCCGGCATTTCTCAAGGCCATGAACAGTGATGCATTCCGTCAGTCGCTGAACAGCCCGGCGTTCCTCAAGGCCATGAACAGCGATGCGTTTCGGCAGGCGCTGACCAGCCCGGCGTTCCTCAAGGCCATGAACAGCGATGCATTCCGGCAGGCGCTGAACAGCCCCGCTTTCCTCAAGGCCATGAACAGCGATGCGTTCCGGCAGGCGCTGACCAGCCCGGCATTCCTCAAGGCCATGAACAGCGATGCGTTTCGTCAGGCACTGAACAGCCCGGCATTCCTCAAGGCCATGAACACCGACGCGTTCCGCCAGGCCATGAACGCGGATGCTGGCCGCATGGCGGCGAGGAGCGCGCGTCCGCAGTGACCGGGGATTGTTGATCGTCATGCGTAGCGTTTCAGCCGGCCACCCGCACCCTGTGCGGGTGGCCGCGCTTGTTGGCTGGCGGCGTATCCGGTAAAAGGATCAGGCGATTCGTGCAGGGCGTGCTGCGTGAGGGGAGATCATGCGGGGTTCGACGAAGTACCTTGGATGTCTCGGCCTGTTGGCAGGCGCCGTGCTGTTGCCGGTTTGCGCGACAGCCAGCCCGCCCTTCCAACTGGACAGCCTGCAGACCAAAGACTTGCGGTTGCTGTATGCGCCGAACGAAGCGTACCTCGCACCGTACGTTGCGCGCGCTTACGAAAACTCGCTCCAGTTCCAGGAAAGGCTGTGGCACTGGACGCCGTGGGAACCCACCACCGTGGTGCTCACCGACTTGAGCGACTATGGAAATGCCGGCACCTCGGTTTCGCCGGACAACAAGGTGATTGTTTTCATCGCACCGGATGACCTGTCGTTCGAGACTTCGCCGGGCCGCGAACGCATGTTCATGACGTTCAATCACGAGCTGGTCCACGTGGCCACGATGGATGGCTGGAACCAGCGCGATGCCTGGTGGCGCAGGTTCTTTGGCGGCAAGCCCCACGCCGAGGACAAGCATCCGGAAACCATTCTCTACAACTACCTGACGGTGCCGCGCACGAGCGTGCCGCGCTGGTATCTGGAGGGCATCGCGGTCTTCATGGAAACCTGGATGGCCGGTGGCGTGGGACGTGCCCAGGGCGGCTACGACGAAATGGTGTTTCGCGCGATGGTGCGCGACCACGCCCACTTCTACAGCCCGCTGGGCCTGGCTTCGAAGGGCGTCGCGTCCGATTTCCAGGACATGAGCAACGCGTATCTCTACGGCACGCGCTTCATCAGCTATCTTGCGTTGAAGTATTCGCCGCAAAAAGTCATCCAGTGGTACAGCCGCAGCAACGACAGCAAGTCGTACTACGCCAGCCAGTTCAAACACGTGTTTCACCTGCCGCTGGGGACTGCATGGAACGACTGGATTGCGTGGGAGCACACCTTCCAGCGGGCGAACCTGCACAAGGTACGGAAATATCCGCTGACGAGGGCAAAGCCCCTGACGTCGCGGGCGCTGGGTTCGGTTTCGCGTTCGTACTTCGATCCGGCGAACGACACCCTGATCGGTGCGTTCCGCTACCCGGGCGTGCTTCCGCACGTCGGCGTGCTGTCGCTTGCGACCGGCAAGATCCACAGACTCGTCGATATCAAGGGCACGATGACCTATGACGTGGCCTCGACCGCCTGGGATCCCGCCAGTGGCACCTTCTTCTTTACCCAGAACAACGTCGCGCATCGTGACCTCATGGAAGTCAACGTGCGCACGGGCAAGACGCAGATGCTGCTCAAGGGCGCGCGGATCGGCGACCTCGCATTCGATCGCGCCGACCGTTCGTTGTGGGGCCTGCGCCACGACGACGGCTACGTGACCCTGGTCCATATCCCGTATCCGTATCGCGACTGGAAGCAGGTGCACACCTGGCCGTACGGCGAAGATCCGTTCGATCTGGATGTCTCGCGGGATGGCAGCACGTTGTCGGCTTCGGTGGCGGAAATCGACGGCAGCAAGTACCTGCGCCTTTTCAAGACTGCCGACCTGCTGGCCGGGAAGGTCAAGCCGTTTGCGCAGTACAGCTTCGGTCAGGCGATGCCCGAAGGTTTCGTGTTCACCGCCGATGGTCGTTATCTCTATGGAAGCTCGTATTACACGGGCATTTCCAACATCTTTCGCTACGACATCGCGACCGGAAAGATGGACGCGGTCAGCAACGCCGAAACCGGCTTCTTCCGTCCGATACCGCTGCCCGACGGCAATCTGATCGTGCTCGAATACACCGGGCAAGGCTTTCGTCCGGTGGAGATCAATCCGGTTCCGTTGCAGAACCTGAGTGCGATCACGTTCCTCGGCACCGGGATTGCCGACAAGCGTCCGATCGTGAGGTCATGGGGAGTCGGCTCACCATCCAAGGTGCCGCTTCAGTCGATGATCACGCACAAGGGCAAGTACATCCCGTCGCACCAGATTCGGCCGGCTGCACGCTACCCGGTCGTCGAGAGTTACCTGCACGACGTGGCGCTCGGCTGGCACTTCGGTTTTGCCGACCCGCTGGGCTTGTATTCGCTCGGCGTCACCGCGGCGGTATCGGGCGGTGAAAGTAGCAAGGGTGGCCAGCGCCTGCACCTGGACGTCGACTACCAGGGCATGAACTGGTACGCGCACTACTGGCACAACCATGCCGATTTCTATGACCTGTTCGGGCCGGTGCTGAACAGCCTGAAGGGCGATTCGGTGCTGGTCGGCTACAAGCGCGCCTTGATCCTGGATTTGCCGCGGCGCATGGACTTCAGCGCCAGCGCCGCCTACTACACGGGTCTCAACACGGTGCCGGGCGCGCAGAACGTGAGCTTCAATCTCAGCAACATTTTCGCCACCAACATGGGCCTCACGTACAACAACAGGCATTCCTCCGGCAACGCTGTCGATCGCGAATCGGGCTGGGATTGGAGCCTCGATGCCCAGACTTTCACGACCGGCGGCACGACGGTGCCGCAACTGTACGGTGGTTTCGATTTCGGCTTCATGCTGCCGCTGCCGCATGCGTCGATCTGGATGTACAACTGGGCCGGTGCCTCCGGTGGCAAGCTCGCCAATCCGCTGGCGAGTTTTTACTTTGGATCCTTCGAGGACAACTACGTCGACGACCACGATCCCAAGCAGTACCGGGAGTACGACAGTTTTCCGGGTTTCGGGATCGATGCACTCGCCGGCCAGAGCTTCGCCAAGTCGACCCTGGAGTTGAACCTGCCGCCCTGGCGTTTCGAAGAGGCGGGGTCGCCCGGCTTTTTCCTGCAATGGTTGCGCCCTGCGTTGTTCGGTGGGGTGCTGGTTACCGACCCCCGCAAGGGTGCCTTGCGTGCCACCTATCGCGACGCAGGGTTCCAGCTCGACCTCCGGTTCCGGGTACTCAGCCATCTGCCGATGACCCTGTCCGCAGGCTATGCTTGGGGCTTCGGAGGCCAGTCCCGGACATCGCGTGAATGGATGCTGTCGCTCAAAATCTTGTAGCGGGTGCGTCGTTTGCGGATCGCTGGATGTTTGCCCCGATCGGCCTGTTGCCGGTCGTGGTATTCCTGCTGTTCCTTGTCTATCTCGACAGCTACCGAATGGTGCATCCGCGCCTGGTGGTGGCGACCATCATTGCCGGCGGCGCGGCGGCGGTGGTGGCTTATTGGGTGAACGGTCAGTTGCTGGACCTGCTTGGCATGGACCTGACGCACTATTCGCGCTGGGTGGCGCCGGTGGTGGAAGAAAGCCTGAAGGCGCTGGTGATGGTCTGGCTGTTCCGCAGCAACCGCGTGGGCTTTCTGGTTGATTCGGCCATACTCGGTTTCGCCGTGGGTGCAGGCTTCGCATTGGTCGAAAACCTGTATTACCTGTACCTGAGCATCGACACTTCGCTGATGATCTGGTTGGTGCGCGGCTTCGGTACGGCGCTGATGCACGGTGGCGTGGTGGCGATCTTCGCGGTGATGGCGCAAACCATGTCCTCCCGCAGCCTGCGCATCCGCTGGTGGCACTACCTGCCCGGTTGGCTGCTTGCGATCGCGGTGCATTCCATCTTCAACCACTTCTTTGTCTCGCCGGTGGCTTCCGCCGTCGGCACGCTCCTGATACTTCCGCCGATCCTGTATCTCATTTTCCGCATCAGCGAGCACCGCACGCACCAATGGCTGGAAACCGATTTCGACGAGGATTCGGAGCTGATACGGATCATCGATTCGGACCACTTCGGTCAATCGCCCGTGGGTATTTTCCTTGGCCAGTTGAAGGACACGTTCGATGGCATCGTGGTGGCGGACATGCTGTGTTATCTGCGCCTGTACACCGAGCTGGCCCTGCGTGCCAAGGGGCTGCTGTTGATGCGCGAAAGCGGTTTGGATGTGCCGATGGATGCCGAGACCCGCGGCAAGTTCGCCGAGCTGGATTACCTGGAAAAAAGCATCGGCACCACCGGGTGTTTCATGATGCGCCCGTTCCTGCAGATGACACGCAAGGACCTTTGGCAGTTGTACGTGCTGAAGGAGTGAACGCGTCCTTCAGGGCAGGCGCCGCACCAGGATCATCGTGATGTCGTCGGCCTGGGTGCATCCGGCGGAGAATTCCTCGACCGCAGTCAGGAGATTCCGGCACAATCCGTCCGTCGGCAGTGCGTGGTCGCGTTGCACGATTGCACCGACGCGGTCCTGACCGAATTCCGAGCCGTCCGGGCCGGGCTGCTCGTAAAGGCCATCCGAGATCAGTGCCAGGATGTCGCCGGGCGCCAGCGGCAGGCCGACCGCGGCCTTCACTTCATCCAGCCCCAGCACCCCCACCGGGAACATGTCCGGCCGATTCCAGTCGCAATGGCCGTCCGCAGCATGGAAGTGCAGGATCGGCCCCTGACCGGCGGAGTGGTAGCGGACGGTATGTGCGCCGGGGTCGAGGAAACCCATGAAGGCAGTGATGAAGCGGTCGGCGGGAAGATCTTCGGCCAACTGGTTGTTGACGTGCAGGAAGGCCTGATCCAGATCGGCCCCGAGGCGGAATGCAAGGCGCAACATGCCCTGCATCTGCACCGCCGACAATGCCGGCCCGAAGCCGTGGCCGGTGGCGTCGCCCAGCAACAGGAACACGCCGTGTTCGAGCTGCACCACGTCGAACATGTCGCCGCCGGCGTAGGTGGCAGGTTGAAAATGGCCGTGCAGGTCGTAGCCGGCGATCTGCGGCATGGTGTCAGGCAGGGTGCTGCGCTGGATTTCGCGCGCCACCTCGACCTCATTGTGCAGTCGGCTGCTTTGCCGCGACGAGGCGGCGAGTCGCAGGTTCTGCAGAACCAATGCGGCCATCGTGACCAGAAGCTGGGTCCATGACACAGTCTCGTCGCGGAAACCGTCGCGTTGCGTGTGCAGCAGTTGCAAGATGCCCAGCACGGCGCCGTCGCGGGCAGGCAACGGCAGGTTCAGGACGGCTTCCGGGCGCAGGTCGATTCCGTCGAGGTCACGCGCGCCGCGGATATCTCCCGGATCACGGACGTGCAGCGTGGCATGCGTGCGTGCGCAGTGCCCTGCCAGCCCCTCGCCGGAAGCGAGTCGCGCCGGTGGGTTGCTCAAGGGTATGGCCAACGTCAAACCCTCGCCTTCGGCATCGCAAAGCCAGACCCTCCCCACGTATGCGCCGGCATGCAGGCGAGCGGTTTCGACCAGGATCTCCAGCAATCGCTGCGGATCGTCGGGCACCTCGAGCGCCCGGACGGCAGCCAAGGCTGCCGCAGAGTGATTTCCAAGCGACAACAACTCTGTCATGCCAGGCGCCCCGAGGATTGACGGCGACAGGATGATAGAAACTCCAGGCCGGAACGGAAAGCCCCGCGGCAACCGCGGGGCTTTCCGTGAAGCGCGAACAGCCCGGGAATCAGTGCAGCGCCAGCAGCGGAACGATCAGCAGCGCCACGATGTTGATGATCTTGATCAGCGGGTTGATCGCCGGACCCGCGGTGTCCTTGTATGGGTCGCCCACGGTGTCGCCGGTGACCGCAGCCTTGTGGGCCTCCGAGCCCTTGCCGCCGAAGTTGCCGTCCTCGATGTACTTCTTGGCGTTGTCCCAGGCGCCACCGCCGGTGGTCATCGAGATCGCGATGAACAGGCCGGTGATGATGGTGCCGATCAGGACGCCGCCGAGCGCCCTGGGACCCAGGATCAGGCCGACCAGGATCGGCACCACGATCGGCAGCAGCGACGGGATGATCATTTCCTTGACCGCCGACTTGGTCAGCATGTCCACCGCGCGGTCGTATTGCGGCTTGCCGGTGCCGTCCATGATGCCCTTGATTTCGCGGAACTGGCGGCGGACTTCTTCCACCACCGAACCCGCGGCGCGGCCGACCGCTTCCATCGCCATCGCGCTGAACAGGTAGGGGACCAGGCCGCCGATCACGAGGCCGATGATGACCATGTGATCGGACAGATCGAAGGCGAAGGTCTGGTGGAACCTGGACTCCAGATGGTGGGTGTAGTCGGCGAACAGCACCAGCGCCGCCAGCACCGCCGACCCGATCGCGTAGCCCTTGGTCACCGCCTTGGTGGTATTGCCGACCGCGTCCAGCGGATCAGTGACGCCGCGGACCTCCGCCGGCAACTCGGCCATCTCGGCGATGCCGCCGGCGTTGTCGGTGATCGGGCCGTAGGCATCGAGTGCCACGATCATGCCGGTCATCGACAGCATCGCGGTCACGGCGATCGCGATGCCGTACAGGCCGCCGGAATAATAAGCCAGCCAGATCGAGGCGCACAGCGCCAGCGCCGGCAGGGTGGTGGCCTTCATGGAAATGCCGAGGCCCGCAATGATGTTGGTGCCGTGGCCGGTGGTGGAAGCCTTGGCGATGTGCTGCACCGGCTTGTGTTCGGTGCCAGTGTAGTACTCGGTGATCCACACGATCAGGCCGGTCAGGACCAATCCGTTGAGCGCACAGAAGAACAACCGTTCGGTGCTGATGGCGTCGGCGCCGGTACCGAGGCCGTGGGGAAACAACGCCTGGGTGACGAACCAGAACGCAATCGCCGCCAACACCGCCGAGGCGATCACGCCCTTGTACAGCGCACCCATGATCGAACCGCCCGGCTTGACCCGCACCACGAAGGTGCCGATGACCGAGGCGATGATCGAAGCCGCGCCCAGGATCAACGGGTACAGCACCGCGGAGGGGTTGGCCACGAAGGTGAGGCCGCCCAGCAGCATCGTTGCGACCACGGTGACCGCATAGGTCTCGAACAGATCGGCCGCCATGCCGGCACAGTCGCCGACGTTGTCGCCGACGTTGTCGGCGATCACGGCGGGATTGCGCGGATCATCCTCCGGAATGCCGGCTTCCACCTTGCCGACGAGGTCCGCGCCGACATCCGCACCCTTGGTGAAGATGCCGCCGCCCAGGCGCGCGAAGATCGAAATGAGCGAAGAGCCGAAGGCCAGCCCGACCAGCGCGTCCAGTGCTTCTTCCTGGCGAAAGCCGAAGCCCATGGTCAGCACGACGTAGTAGCCGGTGACGCCGAGCAGCGCCAGCCCCACCACCAGCATCCCGGTAATGGCGCCGCCGCGGAACGCCACGTTCATGGCCTTGCCGATGCCGCCGCGCGCAGCTTCGGCGGTGCGTACATTGGCGCGCACCGATACATTCATGCCGATGTAGCCCACCGCACCCGAGAGGATGGCGCCAACCGCAAACCCGATGGCGGTCGGCCACGCGAGCAGGAAACCGATCAAGAGGAACAGCACCACGCCGGCGATCGCGATGAAGCTGTACTGGCGGTTGAGGTAAGCCTTGGCGCCGACCTGTATCGCATGCGCGATCTCCTGCATGCGCGCGTTGCCGGCGGGTTGCTTCATGATCCAGCCCGCCGAGATGACCCCGTACAGGATCGCCACGATGGCGCATGCAATTGCGATCCATACAACGTACTGTTGCAACATCGGACAACCCCTTTGTCTGTTTGGTGAAATGAGAAGTACGCGTGACTGGACGCGTCGCGTGACCGTTCCTGGCGCGCACATCCGGTCGGCATCTTGCCTCTCCGGCTCCGTTCGCGCGACTGCCCATTGGGCAGTCGCGCCATTCGCGAAGCCACCCAATGGGCATTCCCGCCAGTATAGCGTCATCACCGTCGCCAGCCAGCCACTTGCCCGACATCAGGGACGTCACTGGAGGAGGCGCCTAGAATGCTCGTCTGCTGTCGGCCGCCGCAATGGAGTCGCCATGGATGCTTCACGTTTTGCCGCACGCCGTGCGGCCTTCCGCAAATTGCACGAATCCGGTTGCTTCCTGATTCCCAATCCCTGGGATCCCGGTTCCGCGCGCGGGTTGGCGAAGCTCGGCTTCAAGGCACTGGCGACGACGAGCTCCGGATACGCATGGTCGCGGGCCAGGCCTGATCATGCACCGGGCGTGGACGAGGTGCTGACACACTGCCGGGAAATCGTCGAGGCGACCGATCTTCCAGTGAATGCCGATTTCGAAGATGGCCATGCGCAGGATATCGATGGCTTGAAGAACAACGTCCGGCGTTGCGTCGGAACCGGTGTCGCGGGTCTGTCGATCGAGGATGCGACTGGCGATGTCGGACAGCCGCTCTATGACCTCGACGAAGCGGTAGCGCGGATCCGCGCCGCACGCGCTGCGATCGACGCGACCGGCGAAGACGTGATGCTGATCGGGCGCGCCGAATGTTTCCTCATCGGCCACGCCGATCCCCTGAATGAATCGATCACGCGCCTGCGTGCTTACGCCGAAGCCGGCGCCGATTGCCTGTACGCACCGGGTGCAGGCAAGCCCGATGAGATCAGAGCCCTCGTCGAAGCCGTTGCGCCGAAACCGGTCAACGTCCTGGTCGGACGTCCTGCGCCGTACACGCTCGCCGATCTTGCGAAGCTCGGCGTACGCCGCGTCAGCGTCGGCGGCGCGTTGGCGGGAGCGGCGTGGGGTGGTTTCCTGCGCACTGCGCGTGGGCTTGCCGAAGGGCGTTTCGACGGCTTCGCCGACAACGCCACGCACGCGGAGATGGACAAGCTGTTTACAGCGTAGATTCGGTTGAATCCGTATCGTTGCAGATGAAGCCCAACATGGCTTGTTCGGTGTTGACGGGCTTCGCCGGATGAAGCCCGGTCGGCAGCAACCCGCGCGTCGTGCGCCGCAGGCTCCTGTTGGGTTCGCGAGAAGCCGCTCAGCCCAGCCTATTCCGTGAATGCCGGCAGTTTCTGCTTCACCGCGACGTTCTTCAGCGTGACGTATGTCGGCAGCCCGTCCTTGCCGTACGGCGGCGGCGCTTCGCCGCGGATCAGCGGTGAAAGATACTTGCGTGCGGCGGCGGTAATGCCGTAGCCGTCCTTGCTGATGAACGTGCGCGGCAGCTTCTTTTCGTGGTTGGCAATTTTTTCGAGCTTTGCCGTTTCGATCGTCCAGCGATATGGCGCATGGGATTTGCGCGCAATTACCGGCATCACCGCGTTTTCGCCGGCCAGCGCCATCTCCACCGCGGCCTTGCCGACCGCCAGCGCCTGTTCGAGATCGGTCTTCGAAGCGATGTGTCGCGCCGAGCGTTGCAGGTAATCCGGCATCGCCCAGTGGGTTTTCAGCTTCAGCTTGTCCCGCACCATGCCCGCCAGCGTCGGCGCGACGCCACCCAGCTGGGTATGGCCGAAGGCATCGGTCCCGGCATGCCCGTCGGCGACGAAACGGCCGCCGCCATCACGGATGCCCTCGCTGGCTGCGACGACGCAATATCCGATCCGATCCACGGTTTCGCGCACGCGGGCGAGGAATTTTTCTTCTTCGAACGGTAATTCCGGGAACAGGATGACGTGCGGCGCGTCGCCGCGGCGTTCACCGGCAAGTCCCGCCGAGGCCGCGATCCAGCCAGCGTGTCGGCCCATCACTTCGATCACAAATACCCGGGTCGAGGTGTCCATCATCGACATCACATCCAGCGCGCACTCGCGCAGGCTCACCGCGGTGTACTTGGCGACCGAGCCGAAGCCGGGGCAGCAATCGGTGACCGCAAGGTCGTTGTCCACCGTCTTGGGCACGCCGATGCAGCGGATGTCGTAACCCATGGCCTTGCCGAGCCTCGATACCTTCAACGCGGTATCGGCGGAATCGTTGCCGCCGTTGTACAGGAACCAGCGGATCTCATGCGCGCGGAACACCCGGATCAGGCGTTCGTAGCGCGCGCGGTCTGCTTCCAGCGACTTCAGTTTCACCCGGCACGAGCCGAATGCGCCGCCCGGCGTATGGCTGAGCGCGCGGATCGTGGCTGGTGTTTCCTTGCGGGTATCGATCAGGTCTTCACGCAGCGCGCCGAGGATGCCGTTGCGCGCGGCGTATGCCGTGACCTTGTGGCGACGGCAGGCCTCGATCACCGCGGCGGCGGTGGCGTTGATGACGGCCGTGACGCCGCCGGACTGCGCGTACAATAGCTTGCCTCGGGATTTCGGGGTGGGGGTCATGGGTTTCCATGCCGGGCGCGGCATTGACGGGATGGTTGCGCAGCCGCTAGCGTAACCTCCGCGCGGAGCTTTGTAACGAAGGCGGCGCTGCCCGGGTCCAGGAAGTGCGGGGCACCACTTTCTCGACAGACTATTCAAGAGGAGACGCATGCGCATTGTCTTGCTCGGCGCGCCCGGATCGGGCAAGGGCACCCAGGCCAAACGGCTGAAGGTGGAACTTGGGCTGGCGCACATCTCCACCGGCGACCTGCTGCGTGCGGCGGTCAAAGTCGGAACACCTCTGGGCCTCAGGGCGAAAGCCGTCATGGAAGCAGGCCAACTGGTTTCCGACGAAATCGTGTTGGGTTTGCTGGAAGAACGCCTGGCGCAGGCCGACACCCGACCCGGCTTCATTCTGGACGGGTACCCGCGCAACCTCGCGCAGGCCAACGCGCTGGATGCATTGCTCGAACGTGTGGACCGACCGCTCGACGCCGTGGTGAAGCTGAACGTGCCGGACGCCGACATCGTCAAGCGTTGCAAGGCCCGCTTCGAGCAGGAACATCGTGCCGACGACAACCCCGACACCGTTCGCAAGCGTCTGGCAGTCTATGCCGAGCAGACCGCGCCGGTCGCGGGTTTTTACGCGCAGCGTGGATTGCTTGCCGAACTCGACGGGGTCGGCGCCATTGATGTCGTAGGGGACCGGGTGATCACCGCGCTGCGCGCGCGCGCGGCCGACGGCGTGTGATCTTGCCCGGATTTTTCGCCAGCCTGCGCGACACCTGCCGGTTCCGGCGCGGCCCGGAAGACATGCCGTACTCGCCGCTGCTGTTGATCGCGTTGCTGGTCGGGTGCGCGGCCATGCAGGTGGGCTTCAATCTGGACGACGGCGCCAGACCTGCCCTCGCGGCGTCGTCGATCATCGGGGGGCTGGCGGCCATCGGAGTGGTGTCACTGTTGTTGCGCGGGCGTGGCAAGCCGGAACGATTCGTGCAGACGACGACTTCGTTGGCGGCCGTGTACCTCCTGTTTGGTCTGGTCAACAACCTGCTGACGCTGCTGCTGCCACTGAAGGCCTTGCGTGAGCAACTCATGTCGCATCCTGCCCACATGCCCGCGCTCACCGGCACCCAGACGCTGGTCGTGTTCGTGATCGCGGCGCTGGAAATCTGGCAGCTTTGCGTCTGGATCGGCACCCTGCGCCGCGCACTCGACGTCACCGTTGCCGGAGGTGTGTTGGTGTTCCTGTTGCTGGTGCTCGTCAACCTGACCGTCACGGTGGTGATCGCCAGCGTCGCGGGTGCGGCCTGAGCATTCGCCAAGACATGCGCATCCATATTCTCGGCATCTGCGGCACATTCATGGGGGGAATCGCGGCGCTGGCGCGTGAACTGGGCATGGAGGTCGACGGCTCCGATGCCAACGTGTACCCGCCGATGAGCGATCAGTTGCGCGCGTTGGGCATCGCGCTCGAGGAAGGCTGGTCGGCCGACCACTTGCAACCCGCACCGGATCTGGTGGTGGTCGGCAATGCGTTGTCGCGCGGCAACCCGTCCGTCGAGTACATGCTGAATGCCGACTTGCCTTACATTTCCGGCCCGCAGTGGTTGGGCGAAAACGTATTGCGCGGACGCAAAGTGCTCGCCGTCGCGGGTACCCACGGCAAGACCACCACCAGCAGCCTGCTGGCGCACTTGCTGGACCAGGCCTTCAAGGAGCAGGCGGGATTGGTGCCGGGGTTCCTGATTGGCGGGGTGCCCGGCAATTTCGGGGTGTCGGCGCGATTGGGGATGCTTGAACCCCTCTCCCCTCGGGAGAGGGGCAGGGGTGAGGGTTCGGTATCGCGAGATGCAGAATTGCGCGGGCGCGTACCCTCATCCGGCGCTGCGCGCCACCTTCTCCCGAGGGGAGAAGAAAGGATAGAGTCGCCTGCGGCGACGCCATTTGTTCTGGAAGCGGACGAATACGACACCGCATTCTTCGACAAGCGCTCGAAGTTCGTGCATTACCGCCCGAGTATCGCGGTCCTCAACAATCTCGAGTACGACCACGCGGACATCTTCCCCGATGTCGCGGCAATCCAGCGCCAGTTCCACCATCTGGTACGCACGGTCCCCGGCAATGGGCGGCTGATCGTGAATGCCGAGGATGCGCGCCTGGCCGAGGTGCTGGCGATGGGCTGCTGGACGCCGGTGGAAACCTTCGGCATCGCTGCGGGCGATTGGCGTGCGCGGATGATCGAGGCGGATGGCTCGGCGTTCGAGGTGATACGCGGGGGCGATTCGATCGGTGAGGTGCACTGGAATCTTCTCGGGCGACACAACGTGATGAATGCGCTGGCCGCCCTGGCGGCGGCAAATGCCGCAGGCGCCGATCCGCGTTCGCTGCTGCCCGCGTTTGCCCTGTTCGAAAGCGTCAAGCGCCGGATGGAATACCTGGGCGAAGTGGACGGCGTGCATGTGTACGATGATTTCGCGCACCATCCAACCGCGATCGCGACCACCTTGGAGGGTTTGCGGGCGAAGATCGGCAAGGCTCGCATTCTGGTGGCGCTGGAACCGCGTTCCAACTCGATGCGCGCCGGTGTGCACGCGGCGGCGCTGGCGCCGTCGCTCGCCGACGCCGACGCGGTGGTACTCCTGCAACGACCCGATTTGGCGTGGGACGAGCGGCCTGTGGTCGAAGCATTGGCCGGGCGAGGCATCGTTGCCACCTCGGTCGCAGATCTTGTTGCCGAACTGCGGAGGCAGGCACGCCCGGGCGACCATGTGGTGTTCATGTCCAACGGCGGCTTCGAGAACGCGCCACGGCGGTTTCGCGACAGCTTGCGCGACGGCTAGACTCGGGGCGTGAAACGCCACGAAATCCCGTTGTTTCCGCTCAACGCAGTGTTGTTTCCGGGCAGCACGCTCGGATTGCGCATTTTCGAGGCCCGCTACCTCGACATGGTGCGCGAGTGCGCGAGAAACGGGGGCGCATTCGGCGTGTGCCTGATCATGGAAGGTGAGGAAGCCGGCGAGCCTGCGCTGCCTGCGGCGGTTGGCACGCGGGCCCGCATCGTCGATTTCGACACGCTGCCTGACGGACTGCTGGGAATCAGCGTTGTCGGCGGCGCGCGTTTTCGCGTGCGGAAATCACGCATCCGCGGCAACGGCTTGTTGATTGGCGAAGTGCGTCAGTGGCCGGAGGAGCCCGGAGTGCCCGTTCCGGTCGAGTACTCACTGTTGCCCGCCATTCTCGAACGGCTGGCCGAGCAGGCCGGGTTGTCGTGGCGAAACGGGCCTCGCGAAAATTACGAAGATGCCAGTTGGGTCGGCTTTCGACTGGCCGAACTCCTGCCCCTGGGCGACATCGAGCGCCAGCATTTGCTGGAAATCACCGACCCGCTGGAACGCCTCGCCGCCTTGCGGGATGCGATGCCGCGTTTCCAGAAGGCGTGATTGGTGCGATCGTAGGCTTGATTTGTGCGATCGTCCCTGATCGCCGCATCACAGAACCCGATGTCGCCGGTCGTTTGATCCGCGAAGAGGTACCAGAACGGGCATCCGTGCCCTGATTTTTCACAACAGCCGCTTCGGCCGAAGCATCGATTAGCCGGCAAGAGCTTGTTCGAGGTCCGCCACCAAATCGTCGGCGTCTTCGAGCCCCACCGACAATCTCACCAACGCCGGCGGTGCGTGGGTGTGTGCGCCCTCGGCCGAGGCACGGTGCTCGATCAGCGATTCACACCCACCCAGTGAAGTCGCGTTGGTGAATATTCTGGTCCCGCGGGCGAGGGCCAACGCGGCATCGTAGCCGCCACGCAATTCGATGCTGAGCATCGCGCCGAAGTTGCGCATCTGGCGCGCGGCGATCGCGTGGCCGGGATGAGCGGCGAGGCCGGGCCAGTTCACACGTTCGATGGCCGGATGGGTAGCAAGGAATTCGGCGACCTTGCAGGCATTCGCGCAATGCATCGCCATCCGGGCCGGCAATGATCGGCAGCCGCGCAGGGTCAGCCACGCGCTGAAGGGCGCCAGGGTTGCGCCGGTGAGCAGGCGTCGCGCGGCGATGCGTTCGGCGAAATCATCATTGTGCGCGAATATCAGCGCGCCGCCCAGCACGTCGCTGTGGCCGCCGAAGTACTTGGTAGTCGAATGCATCACGATGTCGGCGCCGAGCTCGAGTGGGCGCTGCAAAACCGGCGTGGCGAAGGTGTTGTCGCACACGAGTTGCGCGCCGCATGTGTGCGCGACCCTGGCCAGTTCCGCGAGGTCGCTGATCCGCAAGCGTGGGTTGGATGGCGACTCGGCCCACAGCAACGTAGCGCCGTCGCCGCAGGCGCGCCGCACTGCCGTGAGGTCGGTAGTGTCGACGGTGACAACTTCAACGCCGCGTTCGGGCAGCACCTCGGTCACGTAGCCGCGCGTGCCGACGTAGCAATCCTCCGGTACGACCGCCGTTTGACCTCGTTGCAGCGTGTCCAGCACTGCCGCGACGGCGGCCATCCCCGACGCGAACGCGAGCGCACGTTCGCCGCCTTCAAGTGCGCCCAGCGCGGCTTCGAGCCGGCGCTGGGTCGGGTTGTCCACGCGCTGGTAACTGAAGCCGTCGGCGCCGTCGTCGGCGTGCACGAACGTGGTCGAAAGATGGACAGGCGGGGCAACGGCTCCGGTCTCGGGATCGGGTTCCGCGCCCGCGTGCACCGCCAACGTGTCGAACTTTTGGGTCATCCGGCGTCTCCAGGCTTGAAAGCGGGGGTCGGGCTCACTTTCTGAGCGACTCGTGGGTTACTGTGATCAGGAGAAAGTGAACCTGACCCCCTTCTTCCGAAGATAACGGAACGGCCGACAATCGCATCGATGCTGGCGAGGAGAAAACATGAAATATCTCCACAGTATGGTACGCGTGGGTGATCTGGACGCGTCGTTGCGTTTTTATTGCGAAGGGCTGGGCTTGCGCGAAGTGCGTCGCAAGGAGGTGCCCGAAGGACGGTTCACGCTGGTGTTCCTCTCGGCGCCGGACAGTCCCGAAGCCGAAATCGAGCTGACGTACAACTGGGGCTCGAACGGGGATTACGGTTCTGCCCGCAACTTCGGCCATCTGGCGTTCCGCGTCGATGATATCTACACGACCTGCGCGCGTTTGCAGGCAATGGACGTGACGATCAATCGTCCGCCGCGCGACGGGCATATGGCATTCGTGCGCTCGCCCGACCTGATTTCCATCGAGTTGCTGCAGAAGGGCGATGCGTTGTCGCCCACGGAACCGTGGGCATCAATGTCGAATATTGGGACGTGGTAGCCAAGCGGGTGGGGATCCGAAATAAGCCAAGTCCAAATGGATTGACTCGCCGCATCCTGCGGCTCGCCCTTCGGGCCATCGGCTTCGCCGATGTTCGCTCCGGCATCCAGCCTCCGCAGTCGGGTTCGATTGCCGATGAATCCGGCAATCGCCCCGGAATGACGACGGGGGTCATGCTGTCCCGTGTCCCGTGTCCCGAGTCCCGAGTCCCGAGCGGTCAGCTGCGGGCTGCGGCGAAGCCCGCGCGTGCGGCTTCCAGCGTCGCGGCAATCACCTCGTCGTCATGCGCGCTGGACATGAAACCCGCCTCGAAGGGGCTGGGCGCGAAGTAGACGCCGCGTCCCAGCATGGCGTGGAAGAAGCGGTTGAAGGCTGCGCGATCGCACGCCATGGCCTGGGCGAAGGTTTCAACCCGGTAGCGCCTGGTGGCCGAAGGCCGCTCCTTTTCTCCTTCGCCCCGGTCTGCGGGCAGCAGGTGGCCCGAGGGGCCGGATGAGGGGTTCTCCTCATGATGAAAGAACAATCCGAACATTCCGCCCACGCGGTTGATCGAGAACGGCACGCCGGCTTCGCGCGCCGCTGCGACCAGTCCATCGGTCAGCGCTCGCGTTTTCAATGCAAGACGCTCGTGGAAACCGGGTTCACGCACCAGGTCCAGCGTCGCCAGGCCCGCCGCCATCGCGACGGGATTGCCCGACAGCGTGCCGGCCTGGTAGATCGGGCCGGCCGGTGCGATTTGTTCCATCAAGTCACGACGTCCGCCATAGGCGCCTGCCGGCATGCCGCCGCCGATGATCTTGCCGAGCGTGGTGAGGTCGGGTGTGATGGCGTACAGCGACTGCGCACCGCCTGCCGCGACGCGAAAGCCGGTCATCACTTCGTCGAATATCAACAGCGCACCGTCGCGCGTGCACAGATCGCGCAATGTCTGCAGGAATCCCGGACGCGGCGGCACGCAGTTCATGTTGC